>CACXHF010000266.1 GCA_902767305.1 uncultured Eubacteriales bacterium | reverse complement strand
AGTGTTCCTGCAGATTATTATACAGGGGCAGAAGATCCTTCATTCGGGATGAGTGAGATGGAAATTGATCTCAGTGTCCCCGGATATGAGGAGCCTGAGGTCGGAAGTACTGCGTCCGGTGCTTATGTGTCTGCAGTAAAATCGGAAGCTGAAATTGCACTCGAAAACTTCATGGAAAAATGGTACAAACAGATTACGGCAGATATGGTCGAGTATACGGCACCCAGCTGGCGAGATGCCCAGGTGGATCAGGATCCGGAGCATAAACTGTTCTGGAAGTTTCAGTCAAAGAAACTGGTGGATTGGCGGCAGATGTCTGCACCAAGTGGAACAGACGCCAGTGATGCACGAACCATTGGTGTACAGGCAGATGTAGAATATAACAATGAAGTCCGTACTTATGAATATCAGGCTATCACCTTGCAGGAAAATGGAAAGTGGTATGTCGATCCGGAGTCCCTTTCCAGCGGGCAGCTGGTGGAAAAGGCAACACCGACGCCGGATCCGAATCTGACTCCGACACCGAGCCCTGAACCGACAGCGACGCCGACACCAGGCCCTAAAACCAAACTGTATTACAATAAGGACGGTGGGAAAAAGTATCATATCGATCCCAGATGTCCGTCTGTTGCCTCCAAGTATCTGCCTCTGAAAGGTACATTTACGTATGGAGACCTTGGCAAGAGCCCTTATAATAAGCTTTCACCCTGTGAACGCTGCGGAGCACCGGTCAGAAAATAAAGAATCATAGAAAACAGTCCTGCTTTTTGCAGGACTGTTTTCTATGATTCGATTCAGGTTCTCTGTGTGTGCTGAGCAGATTGCCAAAGAAAAGCTGAATACTGAATTGGCTGGGCAGGTTATGGTGCTTTGAAAAGTGTGTCAGGAAATGGAAATCAGGAACATCTCGTATGGATCGTCAAAGCAGTCATAGGGCATGGGATTGCCGCCATTGGTGGACTTAGTCTGATTGGATGAATATTCCTCCCCATCTGAGATAATATTCCCGGGTGAAAGAGAAAATCCGTACTGCCCGGCAATACGACAGAAGGCATCAAGTGGATCTGAAGCCGATCTCGTTGCAAGCAGTGCCTGACGGAAAAGAGCATCATGAAGTGCGAGCTTTCGCATATTAAGCAAAGTGTCGTTCATTTGTCCTCCGAAAAGTTTCCAAATGCAAGAAAATGCCGCGTAGCGCCTGCAGAACTGACTTCATAGGAAAAGCTGTTTTCATTTTGAGCAAGATGAATTTCCAGTTCATGTTCATCCCGGATTTCACGCTCATATCCGGCGGTCAGACTGCTGATATGATGTCCGTCAAAAGCGGTTTTCCCAAGTTGGTCACACAGCCAGGTGATATATTTGGTGTTATTGACATGTCCGTTGAGATCCATATCGGAGTACTGGACCAGCCGCTTGCTCACCGAGTAGGTAGAAACAATTTTAGATGGCAGCCGGTTGGGCAGATCAGTCGGCGTCGGAAGATCGCTGTTGTCAGGAAAATGAAGATCGGCCTGCAGTGGACTGACAATTCGACGCGTATTGGTATCAAGTACTACCCATAGTGCACCGGCAGCAGCCAGCGGAGTGCCATCATCAAGAGAAAAAACGTGGTAACGAGGGCAGAAAAAGCGGTTAACGGTTCCTGGCCAGGTGGTGTGACGGATATGCTGGCCGAATCTGGGCGGATTCAAAACGCTGACGTGAATCCGGGAGAGGACAAAAAAGAGCTTGCGTTCAAGCAGAGCCTGATGTCCAAGTCCAAGAAGGCCGGCATGGATTTCTCCACCTTCCTGCATGGCCATGAAAAGGGCATCCAGCCTCATTTTTCCATACTGATCACAGTCTACCGCACGAATAGCCAGTGATTCTGTATAGGTTTTATCCATGATTCTTCCTTCCTCTTTTCTCTGGTCTTGTTTCCCGGTCCAGCCGGGAAATGCCGGGATAGAATAGCACATTTTTCATGTGATAACAAGATGCAGCGACTGACCCGGATCAAAAGAACTACTATACTCCGACTGAATTTAAGCGTTTATTCACATTCCGACTGGGTCCCGACTGGAGAGTTCAGGGAAATCCTTCTTGTATTTTCAGGGGAAATGAGGTATAAAATAGAGAAGCGTTTTTCCCGGGTTTTACAGGTAATCATGTGGGTTTCCGGAGACCGGGGAAGACGCAGAAAAGAGCGAGTGTATCTGCCAGGTGTAGACTGCAGGCACAATAGCCGGATAAACAATTTGCCACAGTCTGTGGCAGAATTATATGCAGCAGGATGACGATATACCTGCAAAGGAGAGATAGTGTGAAACAGGTCGCGTTGTTTCTTTTTCTGTTGCTGATGATAAGCGGTATAGTTGGAATAGCAGAGCGCCAGGTCGGTGATTATATCTATGTCCCGGCCGGCGGAACGATTCAGGTGACAGATGTGATTCATCTGACTGTTGAGGGTGTTGGCTATGCCGCTGATACAGGTGAATCCCGCAGAGAGGAAAGCCTCTCTGGAGCAGAATTCGGTGTCTATGTCATCAATGCAGCAGGTGAAGTCCGTCCATGGGCGAACCCGCTGTATCCGACGGAACAGATGAAAATCCGGACAGGTGTGGATGGTGCTTCGTTTACGCTTCCATCGGGAATGGAATACTATCTGATGCAGCAAAGTACGCAGAACGGTTACCTGTTTGATGCGGATGCACTGATTCCGGTTAATAGCAGGGAACTGACGGTACAAAATGTTATGCCGTCCCTTCTGGCTGTCAGTGCCTGTGATTCCCTGAATACACCAATTGCCGGAGTTGTGATCACGGTGACCGACGAGGATGGAAAAAAGACGGAGCAGATGACGGATGAATACGGCTGGGCCAGATTCTATTCTGATTCCATTTTATCCGGTACGGTGACAGAGACGAAGCTGATGGAGGATGCCGTTCCTGCCAGATCTGTCACGATTAATGGTGTCAGGAGTGACAGTACTGCTTTTGTTACCCATCCGGGAGAGTGTACTGTGATCCGGTTTGAACATCCTGCATCCGGAACAGTTCAGCTGAATACTACAGTGACGACGCTGGGGGATTCAGGTGAAACGCTTACTCAGCCGTTGCCCGGCGTAACAATGACCATAGAATCCAATCCTGCAGTTACTCTGACGGCAGATGAGGCTGGCTACGCAGAAACGGTGCTTCTTGAGGGAACGTATCCGGTTACATTCAGCGCACCGAATGAACAGGTGCATATGCCTTTTGAAAAAGGTTCGCTGGTCATTGAAAGTGGAGGAGTAACGAATGTACTCGTGGAAGCATCTATGCATGAGGGACGCATTGTTCTGGATGCAGATTTCGGAGGGCACAATGCAAAGGGAACAGTGACTATTCTCAGTGAAACTGACGGTACTGTTGCGGCATTTCTGGAACTCCCAGCAGATGGACATCTGGTATCTCCATCTCTTGCCGCAGGCAATTACTGGGTTCGTCTGGAGAGTGGTGAACAGACGCGTCTCGGTCGACTTCGTTCAGAGCAGATGACAGCAGAGGAAGATGGTGCAGTCTGCCTTGAGGTAAAACCGGGCAGTCTAACAATTCTTAAGGCGGAGGTTGCAGTTCCGGAAACTCAGCAGTATTCGCTGGCGTTCAAATCTCTGAATGAATATGGAGAGACTGAAATAGATGATCTGCGCCTGACAGGAACGGGTATCCTTCTTCGGGAAGACGGAAGCGAAGAATGTCGGATACAGATTGAAAACGGCGAGCTGACTGTAAATACCTTTACAGGGGCCTATTTTCTTGTAGTCGACGAACAGCAGGCTGAGACAGCTGGAATAAGGAATAAATCTGAAGTATTTGAGCTGCCTTCGCAGGACGGGACCATTTTGTTTCCGACAGCCGGTGGTCGTGTCATGCTTTCAGCCTCTGATATTAATGAAAATCCTGTGGCTGAGGGGACATATCGCATCACAGATGCAGCTGGAAAGCAGACAATTGTCACAACGGATGGAAATGGACTGGTAGTCTCTGATATTCTTGCCAGAGGAACGGCTAAAATAGAGTGCATGGATCTTCCGTTTGGATTTGAATCGGCTCCACCTGTACAGACCATGATTGAAGATGGAGTACTGACTCTGGCAGAGCTGGTTCATCCGCGAAAAGGAACGCTGAAGCTTGCAGTGTTCCGACAGACGATCGAAAAGGGAAAGATCGTGCATACGCCCATGGAGGAAATCGGAATACAGCTGCGCTCTTTATCCGGAATTCTCCCGGAATACGTTGAATATCGATATACGAACGAAAATGGGGTAATTGAAAGCGTACTTCCTGAGGGGGAGTATGAGGCATCTTTCATTGCAGGCGAGCTTCAGACAGGTGAGACAGCCGGAGAACCGATTTCATTTACTGTAAAGAATGATACAGAGACTGATACAGAACTGGTTTACTATGCCTCCGAAGGCGGAATTGAAGTCTCGGTAACCAGTCAGGATGCTGTGAATGCGATGATACTGATGCAGATGCAGTTTGAACTGACAGGTGAGGTGTCCCCGATTGCTCTTCGGCTGGAGGACGGTGTTTTTAAGGCAGACGGACTGCCAGCAGGAACATATACGCTGACCGAAACGCAGGCACCTGCCGGTTATTCTCTGATGCATGCTCGCAAGGTGCAGATTGCGGGCGGACAGATTTCCGGTATCACTGTTCCTCTGGTCGAATATGCTGCCGTACAGGTAAAAAAATACGGGCTGACCTTTGATGACCAGATGAAAAACTATCTGATTCCACTGAAGGGCAGATATGGCGTATTTGTTAAGGATGGGGATGAACTGATTCCCTATCCGGACGAAGTACATCAGGCGGTGGTCTATTCCAATGTTCCGGCTGAATCTGATCTCCCTTCAATTGTTCAGCTCCCGGCTGAAGAAGAAGGGTCTGTATACGTTCTGATGGAACTGGATGCCAGTACCGGATTTGAAAAGGATGCGGAGCAGCATGAAATCACTGTCCGACCTGGAGATGAAACGGAAATTACAGGAAGCGTATCCAGTGACCGGGGGTTCTATCATGTGACTTTGCGTGATGCACAGAGCGGGGAATCCATATCAGGTGCACAGTTTACTCTGTCGGATTCTGAGGGAAATGTCCTGGATACATTTGAACTGAATGGAACTTACCGGAATGAAATGGCCATTCCGGTAGGAGAATATGTACTTAAGGAAACCAGGGCGGCATCCGGGTATTTTCTGACCGAGGTCGAGAAAGCCTTCCATGTGGAACCGTACCTGTCCATGGGGGGACAGGTGACAGAACTGGAATTTGATACCATGCGGATTCCCGAAGAAAACTGGGGTTCCGACCTTTTTTCCTCAATTACTGCATCGGCCGGACAGAAATTTACACTGCTGACGGTTGATCCTGCCAGCCTTCCGCCGATGATTGGTCTGGCTGTTCCACAGATCACCATCCAACTGAGCGGTATTTCCGGCGACAGTGCCGGGATTCGTACGGTATCTTTGACCGGTGCCGAGAATGGAACACAAAATACGGATATCCGTATTGAATATGCGGCGGCAGGATGCGGCTGGCTTATGAGCCGCAGTCAGATTGTGAAAGCCGCGGAACTTCCGAAGAATGTGGTTTTCCCGGATGAGGAGTCTGTATATGCAGTCCGCCTGACATACCTGAATCCAGATACTGGATTGGAACAGTGTGATCCGGGGTTCATGCCAGGTGATGTGATTCTTGAGATTGAAAACTATACAGAACAGTCTTTAAATATCGATGCTGGAGCATTCTTTTCCGGAACTCTGATGTACCGGACCGAGGAAGATCAGCCGTTACAGCGCATTCAGCTTCATTCTGAACAGGCAACAGTCTTTACCGCAGTTTCCTCTGGAATCAGTGCGCCTGTTCTCATGGGCAGAGACGGCCGGATTTCAGGAAAGGTCTTTTATGATCGGAATGCAGACGGTATCCTTGCTTCGGATGAAAAGGGAATTCCGGCGGTATCGGTTGTGCTGTGTGATCTCAGCGGAAATGAAATCGAACAGACTCAGACGGATACCGAGGGATGTTATGTTTTCTCAGCACTCTCTGCCGGTCAGTATACATTACATTTTGATGAAAGCAGATTATACACTCGCGGAACAGTATATTCCGACTATCTATGCTCCCATATGAGTGTATCAGGGATCAGTGACCCCGTAAGCATTGATTCCGGGCATACGGATGCATGGATCATAGCTGGTGCAGTGGATCCTGCTGCTCTGAGCGGAGCGATTGTTGAACAGGTTTCAAAAGATCAGTATATCCCGGTAGAAGGATGGTCCGTAGAATTGTTCCATGTGGGAGACGATGAGCCAGTGATCATCTGGTCATCGGAAAACGGGGCTTTCAGCAGTAACCGTCTGCTTCCTGGTGAATATGAACTTCGAATTCGGCTGCCGGAGAATGATCTAAGCCGTGAAACAGAGAATGGAAACTATGTAAAAAAGAAGATCACTGTTTCTGAAGGGGAAACCCTGGAAATTCCCACAATTGTGTTTAAGCGTGCGGCATCGATTATGGGAACAGTTCGCGTCGATGAGGATGGAGACGGGAAATTGTCGGAAAATTCGGAGACAGTAAAAGGAATAAGAGTTGAACTCTCAGAGGTAGAGGCTGACGGACATGCAGAACCTGTGGGAGTTACTGTCACAGAAGCGGACGGCAGATATCGGTTTGACGGCCTGTTTGAGGGCAGTTATGTCGTCAGCTTCCTGCTGGATGATCCCTGGGTCTTTACTCAGTATGGGGCAGATTCTGATGTCTTCGGATCTGTTTCTGCCAGTGGCAGTACGAAAGCGTTCCAGATCGATTGTGGTTCCGAAAATGTTCGCAATGCGGGTGTGACACTTCCGTCACGGTTTAGCGTTACGGTTTTCTGCGATAAACGGATGGATGGTATTCGAGGAGGAGATGAACCAGGTCTTTCTGATGTCCGGATTTCACTTGTTCGGATTGAAGGAGAGACAGATGGAGAAATCGTTTCAGGCTATACTGATGAGAATGGTACTGCTGTGTTTGAACGTGTCAGTCCGGGCAGGTATGCCGTTCTATATCAGATGCCGGGAATCTGGCGTACAACTGTGATGCCGCAAACGACCGGAAACGAGACTGGAAGCTTTGTGCCCCAGAGCACACAGGCTGAGGGACGAAGCGGAACGTTCATGATTCCTATGGGTGCCGCTCTTGACCTTTCGATCGGTGCGGTTCAGACAGGTGAAATCAGCGGCAGTGCGTATTACGATGACAATGCGGATGCTGCTGTTTCCGAAAGTGAACCTTCCGCAGAAGGAATATTAGTAACACTGTTGAATGCTGAGGGTGAGCCTGTTCAGGAAACAGTGACAGGTCCGGACGGCAGTTATGCCTTTGTCGGGCTCCCTCAGGGACGGTACTTTGTGCGTTTTACCGCTCGGGATGGGGAATGCTTCAGCGGAAATGAACGCACGGCCAGCAGAGGCACCGCTGAACGGAGCGATGAATCAGTCAGTCAAACGCGGGTGATTATCCTCGAGGGCGGACGTACTGTGACGACTGCAAACGCGGGCATTGTTCGTCCTTCCAGAATCATTGGCAATATCTTTATCGATCGGAATGCAGATTCAGTACGGGGAACGGATGAACGGCCTTTATCCTCTGCCAAGATCAGTCTGACTAATGCATCCGGACGTACACTCATCAGCACAATCGAAACAGATGAGGAAGGAGCTTTTGTGTTCGAACGAGTCTATCCGGGACATTATAAGCTCAGGATAGATGCAGGTGATGGATATGTATATTCGGGCAATGCTGATGGAAATGCTCTGCCCATAGAGAGCCAGTCTGGTAACTGGGTGTATACTGCTGAGTTTGTGATTTATGGCAATACTACGGTTGATAATCTCAGCTATGGATTTCTGAGCCAGGGTGTTATTGCCGGAATTGTCTGGGAAGATTCAGCGTACAGCGGGGAGTATGCCGGGCGGAACGGGCTGCGTTATGTAACGGTGAATCTGATCAATGGAGACGGGAAACCCTGCGGTTCTGAGAAAACAGATCGGGAAGGCCAATTCAGATTTGAAAAGCTGATGCCGGGCGAATATACACTTGAGATCACACTGGAATCCGGATATGTCTTTACTGTAAACGGTAAAGATTCTGCAGCACCCAGGCTGAATGCTGGTACATGCACTATTCCGCTGGGGTATCTTGAAATGGGGGAGATACGTGATGATCTGAAGATTGGTGCCCTTAAGCCTGGTTCTGTGACCGGCTATGTCTGGTACGATACGGATAACGATGGACGACGCCAGATAGACAGTGTGCCGCTTGCTGACATTCCAGTTACTCTGAGAATACTGAGTGGCCCGGATAGCGGGAATGTACAGGAAGTGATTACGGATGAAAGCGGTAGATACCGTTTTGATGCAGTTATGCCGGGAACTTTCGTTCTTAGCGCGGCTTTGCCGGAAAAAATGGCATTTACGCAGAATCGGAACGGACAAAAACGGGTAAGCATCATTTCTCAGACGGATGATAATACAGGTGATTCTGCTACAATGACGATGGAATCCGGATTGAATCTACAGGATGTGGATATCGGTGCAGTGGAAATCGGCAGTATTGAGGGCAGTGCTTGGACAGATACCGTCTATGACGGTGTTCAGGGCAGTGGAGATAACCCCCTCGCGGGTGTTACAGTGACGCTCCTGGATTCAGTTACAGGCGGGGTGGTACGCCAGACTCGTACGGATGAGGATGGACATTATCGTCTTGAACGTCTCAGAACCGGAGATTACCGGCTCCGGTTTGATCTGCCGGAATCCATGATCTTTACGAAGAACGGAAACAGTGTCATTCCAATGCTTGACAGCAGTACGGGTGAAACAGATTCCTTCCATCTTGATATGGGTGGAACCCTCTCCGGTTTTGATGTCGGTGCGATTATTCCAGCGGTAATCGACGGCATGGTTGCTGACGAGGATAGTGGAAGCGGATGCAGTGGTATTATGGTATCTCTTATGGACGGAGGTACTGCTGGAAAGACAACTGAGACAAATTCAAAGGGACAGTATCACTTTGATACAGTTCGTCCAGGGAGGTATCGCCTGCGCTTCAGTATTGATGAGAAACATCTTTTTGCACTGACAATTCCGCTTAACCTGACAGATGCGGATGCAAGAGAAGGGGAAACGGATGCTGTGGATCTTCCCATGGGTGAACACATTCTGGTGGACCCAATTCTGCTGGTACGCTGTTCGGAGATTGATGGACGTGCGTGGCTGGATGTGAATGTGGACGGGCATATGGATACTGGTGAAAAGACACTTTCGGGTGTTCGTCTGACGTTGGTTGAAGCTGATTCAAAAAAGACTGTGGCTGTTGCAGAGACTGAAGAGGACGGAAAGTTTGTAATGTCGGATCTACGTAAAGGAAAGTATATTCTGGAAGCAGAACTCCCTGAGGAGATGCTATTTACTGATTATACCGGGAATATGCTTGATTCCTGCATGGAACCGACGGAAAACAACCTCAGTGAGAGCAAGCCTTTTGACATTGCCAGCGGCGAAACAGTTAAAATGAACATTGGCGGAATTATACCGGGAATCATCGGAGATACGGTCTGGATTGATCTGGATGAAAATGGTCTGCAGGACTATATGGAACTGCAGCAGTCAGGTGTCGGGATAACACTTCTGATGGTTGGCGAAGACGGAACAGAAACAGAGATTATCTCTGCCAGCAGTGATATGTATGGATATTATCACTTTGACGGGCTTCGTCCCGGACGCTATCGGATTCGAGTGGATGATGAGCTTTCTTTTACCAGACAATACGATGGATCACTCGGTGAGATTGACAGTGATATTCTGCCTGATACCGGAATGAGCGAGGTATTTCTCCTTCAGTCCGGAGAGAGAAAACTGAATGTGGATATAGGGATTCTTCCACAGTAAAACAAAACCCGTTTCGGCATCGTCACTGTTTCAGTGACATCCGAAACGGGTTTTATTTTACTGAAAATATACCGGAAACGGTCAGTAATCTATATCAAAAAATGAATTGGCATAATAGAGATTTTTCCAGAATAAGATGGAGTCTTTTGTCAGGTCAACACGTATTCCATCTTTGGTACGAATACATTGGAGGGGATATCTTCTGGCATTTGTACTGAGCCCGATAAGTGCATATTCCTCTCCCTTTATATCAATAAAGACTTGTTTGAATTTGTCTTCAGTAATTCCAATGTCCTGAAATTTCCAGAGATTGGCTTTGAAAAGTAAAAAGGCTGCATTTTCTGGGTTTCGTCCCTCCACCACGGTCAATTTTGCAGTAAACCGATCATCTAGATAGATAATCTTCCCCAGCTTAATGTTGAAATCGTACTTATCTTCCAGAGAAGCTACAGCAGCTTTAAAGTCAGATCGGAATGTATCTAGTAACTGTGTGTTTAACATGTTCTGTTCTCCTTTAGATTAAATTATTATTAATCATATATAACCAATATT
>CACXHF010000265.1 GCA_902767305.1 uncultured Eubacteriales bacterium | reverse complement strand
TTGTCTGCTATCTGACCGCCTCTCTTTCTCACAGTCCCGTTATCGGCCTGATTGGCTGCATCGTATGCGGGTTTTCTGTGGGGATCATGTGGCCGGGAACCATCAGCCTCATCTCTCCCAGACTTCCCGAAGGCGGCACCGCGCTTTTTGCACTATTGGCTATGTCAGGTGATATCGGCGGCGCCATTGGTCCCAGTATTGTCGGCTCAGTCACGCAGAATGCCGGAGATAATCTGCAGGCCGGACTGATGGCTGGCAGTATTTTCCCTCTGATTCTTGTTATTGCGCTGATTCTTCTCCGCATCTCAGACGCCAGAAAGTAATAAACGCCGCGGCAGAACCGCGGCTTTTCCCTCTTTTCCGATCTTGATTGAACAGCTTATCATCACAGAAAGGAATCCTGTCCAATGAAGCGTCTCATCCTGCAATTGATTCTCCTGTCTGCATTGTGTTTCACAACCGGTCTTGCCGAAACTGAGGCTTTTCTCCCCGCCAGCTATGAAAACAGTTCTCTTCATTATCCGGTACTCTGTCTGCTTCCGGAAACCCCGGGAAATCCAGTATCCGAACAGTTTCGTTCGGTATTTGAAAAAGCCATGAGCGAATCTGTCTGTGACATGATCATCGTCACCCCCATACTCACTGCAGAGGACGATGTGTTTGAAGCAATTGATGCCTGTTTTAAAGAAACTGACAGAAAATACCGGACGATTTCCACGCCCGAAGCGCGCTTCCTCGCTGGAACAGGTTTCGGCGGCTACCTGAGTTATGCTGCTGCCCTCCGGGATTGTTCCAGGTTCGGTGCCATTGCAAGCATCAACGGCTGGTTCTCTGCCGATGACAATCCATGGTTTTCTCAGTTTGGCTCTGTCATGGAGCAGCTCGAACATGTCCGTCAGAGCAGCCCTGATTCACTTAAATCCATCTATACCTATCTGGATGCCCCCGTAGAGGCGCCGGAAGCCGATCTGCCTGGCTCTACGAACGCACTTGGCAGAAAGATGATTTCCTACCGTCTGCCCGCCTCCGTTCATGAATTCACACTTCGACCGGGAATAATGGATTCCGTCTTTTTGCAGGAGTCAGCTTCGCGGTATCTCCGACGGCTGACCACTCTGCTCCTCAGGAAAACATTTTTCGGTGAGATTATCCCATTCGTTTACGAAGAGAATGAAGGCCGTAAAGTTTCCATCACTGCCGAAATCCGGCTGATAAATGAACTGTCGGAATTTAACGCTTCTTTCCTTCCAGCAGAAGCTGCCCTTGACATAACTGACAGCCGGACCGGAACAGTCACCGAAAAAATCATTCCGGTTCAACCGGATACCTCCGGAGTCTGTTCTTTTTCGGCCGTACTCACTGAACAGGATCTGACACCCGCAAGTGATTCACTCTCTGTCCGGCTTTCTCTCCGACTTTACGGGAAAGAATTCCTTATGGACGAAAAAACACTGAAACTGCCCGTCCGGAACAGCCCTGAAAACGGTTTTCTGTCTCTTGAGGGGAACTGGTATTTCAACTACACAGGCATGGAACAGATCCCAATGGAACAAATTCAGCCGGATCTCTTTCGTTCCTGGAGCACGGTTCTGCCTGGAATCGGTAATTGGACAAACGGGTACGGCAACATCTCCGGAGATAATGTCAGTGCCGATGTTCATTCAGATAATTTCGACTTTTTTATTACCGGCAATGCCTACTACGCGCGTACTTTTGACCTTCCCGATTCTTTCCGGACAGACCAGACAGTCCTGTCCATCGGTTATGTGGATGACCGGTGCGACGTCTGGCTGAACGGTGTCCGCATCGGTGAAACCGGCATGAGCAGCGGCCGCTCAGACGGAAAGAGTACCTGGGCAGATTATTCCGCTTTCCCGATTGATTCCTCTCTGCTCCGCAGGAGCGGGAACGTTCTTGTTGTCCGGTGCTTCAACGATCTTCCATTCGGCGCCGGCGGCTGGTACGATGGTCCTGTGGCTTTGTACACTGCAGAAGCATTTGCGCAGGCAAACCGTACAGATGAAGATCCGAGATTCTTTGAGATCACTTTCCCGTCAAGATACGCCGCACAGGGCTCCGATCTGTCAGAAACTGAGGTTCCCTGTCTGATCTATCTTCCGGAATCCTATACAGCAAGCCGCCGCCACTATCCGACTGTCTATCTCCTTCATCAGTTCAATTCCGACCACACCTCGTACCGTCAGGATCATGTGAAGGAAATGCTGGATTCCGGCATTGCCTCAGGTGCACTGGATGAGATGATCGTCGTCATTCCGAAATCTCACCCGAACAGCTGGTGGCGCGATCAATGGGAGAAGATGGTGACAGAGGAACTGATTCCGTTCATTGATACCCGCTATCGGACCATTCAGGACAGCCGCTGGCGTCTGACAGCCGGCTGTTCGATGGGCGGTCAGGGTGCTTTCGGCATTGCACTCCGAAATCCGGACCTTTTCTCGGGGGCTGTTTCCTTCTTTGGTGCCTTCAGCTATGGCGGGGACGCCAACCCAAATCTCATTGCAAACCGTGAATCATCAGAATATCTGAAATACTATTCACTCGGTTTTATCTGCGGAAACCAGGATGACTATGGCTTTGGAATGTCTGCCATTGATCTGCATCACATTCTTCTCCAAAAAAAGGTCCCGCACTTTTTTCTAATTGAAAATGGCGGACATAACAGTCAGTTCTATACGCCATTTTTTACTGACACGCTTTCCTGTGTCCGGCAGAATATGACCGACAGCCATCTCATCACAGAGAGCTGGTTCAAGGCCGGAATAGAACCCGGATCCACTCCCTGCGTGAGCCTGGAGGTTTCCGATGAAGCTTCCGTCCTCCTTAATCACATTCCCGCGTCCGGTTATACCCTCAACGAAGATCCTCCGCTTCTCTGTACAGTAAATCTTCTCCGACAGGATGACAACAGCGATTCAGTCCTCTTTTCCTCTCCGGGCATCCAGCTTATTCCGGGGGAAAAAACCGTTCTGCCTCTGCCTGAATCTCTGGTCATAGAAGATCCGGAATCAGTCATTATCGAAATTGCTCTGTTTGACCAGGTTCTGCTTCCCGCAGGCCTTCAAACCGAATGAAAGATGGACATCCATGCAGTTATCGCACAGAAAAGACCTTATGACCCTTCTGCACCTTGCCTGGCCGATCATGATGGAAGAAGCATTGTCTGCTGTTGTACAGTATATCGACGCAGCTATGGTCGGACGTCTCGGAGCACTTGCCTCTGCAGCCGTCGGGCTGACCAGTACTGTTACCTGGCTGGTCAATGCTCCGCTGTGGGCACTTGGCACCGGTGTACTGGCTGTTATTTCCCGTGAATACGGAGCCGGGAACCTGGAAAATGCACATCAGGCTTCTGTCCAGTCGCTCTGGCTTTCCGTCTTCTCTGGAGCTGTTCTTACTCTGATCACCGTACTGATCAGCCCGGTCCTTCCGGTCTGGATGGGTGCAGAACCGTCAGTCTGCGCTCCGGCATCCCTCTATTTCAGAATCATCTGTCTGCCGCTTGTAGCCCGTTCCATGATCATTGTCCTCGGCAGTACGCTGAGATCCGTCCATGACACACGGACTCCCATGCAGGTTTCTATTCTTGTAAACATTCTTAACATCGTGATGAACTTTCTGCTGATCTTTCCTTCCAGAACCCTCTCCCTGTCTGGACATGAATTCCCGGTTCCAGGTATGGGACTCGGCGTCACTGGTGCCGCCATCGCAACAAATCTGAGCTTTACCGCCGGAGGCTTCCTGATGCTTGCTGCTTTGTGGCACAATCCGCTGACTACTCCTTCAGGGATGTCGATCAGGCCGAATTTTCGTATCATCCGTCAATGCATTCGGATAACGCTTCCAGCCGCCTTTACAAGGATCATTTCCTGTCTTGGACATGTCGTCTTCTCCGCACAGGTCACACATCTTGGAACACAGGCACTTGCTGCGCATTCCCTTGCACTGACGGCCGAGGAAGGGTTTTATATTCCCGGATACGGGCTTCAGGCAGCCGTATCCACTCTCAGCGGAAATGCTGCCGGATCTGGCGATTCAAAGGCGCTGCAGAGAATCTGCCGTTCCGGGCTGTCCCTGAGCACAGGCATTATGTGCCTGACCGGCTCTATCCTGTTTTTCATTCCACATCATATGATGCAGCTGTTTACTGCTGATCCCGGTGTAATCGCAGACGGTGCTTCTGTTTTGAAGATCGTTGCCCTTTCTGAGCCGTTTTTCGGCGCAGCACTTATCCTGGAAGGACTTTTTGATGGAATTGGTGATACGAAAACTCCGCTTCGGTATTCTCTTATTTCCATGTGGGCTGTTCGCATTGCCCTGACGCAGATCTGCCTCAGTATATTCCACCTGTATCTAGATGCCGTATGGATATGTATGATTCTCGGAAATGTCACCTATCTGCTACTCCTGTCACTGACCTACCGTCACGGACGATGGCGGGGATTCATTGGGTAAAAAACAATCTGTTTCTATGTTTTCCCTTTTTCCGGAATATCGCAGGTTTGTCCGGATAAGCCGAACTGTCTGCAAAAAAGGTTGTATCCACATACTCAATCCTCTATAATCTGAAGTATACTGTTAACCAGTATCAGTTTTTACCGTTTCTCAGACAGCACGCAATGACATCCTTCAGAAAAGGAGATTTACACTATGTATCCTACTGTTCGTTTCGCTGAAGAACAAGACATTCCCGCAATCATGGAACTGCTCACGCAGGTCAATCGTGTCCATTTTGAAGGACGGCCGGACCTTTTCAGAATGGCAACCAAATACACAGAAGATGAATTGCGTTCCATTCTCAGAAACAGTCAGACCCCTGTATTTGTCTGCACGGACAGCAGCGGACAGGTTCTGGGTCATGGATTCTGTATTCTGCAAAAGCCTGAAAATACCCGCCTTCTGAAAAATCACCTGACCCTGTACATCGACGACATCTGTGTGGATGCTGACGCCCGGGGGCAGCATGTCGGGCAGGCGATCTATGAACACATCCTCACCTATGCTCGTCAGCTCGGCTGTTATAATGTTACGCTGAATGTGTGGACCTGTAATCCCGGTGCAATGAAATTCTACGAGAAGCTTGGTCTCGAACCGTACAAAATCGGGATGGAAAAAGTGCTGTAGCTGTCCGCCAGCCCCCGGCAGAAAGGAAAAGAACTTCTTTGGCTTTCAGTTGGGAGGCGGCAACCCATTCGCGCAGCTGTCGGATCTGTTCTGAAAACTCAAAAAAAGGAGCTGCCATAGAGCAGCTCCTTTTTCTGATTCTTATTCGTCGTCGTCTTCCAGTGCAGCCTTGTTAGCCTCAATGATCTTCTGAGCATTCAGAGCCGGCACTTCCTCATACCGTTCGAAAGACATCTTGAACGAGCCTTTCGCCTGCGTGATGGAGCGAAGATCTGTTGCATACTTGAACATTTCTGCCTGCGGAACCTCTGCAGTAATCACCTGCTTGCCTCCCACGGGCTCCATTCCGAGAATATGGCCGCGGCGCTTGTTCAGATCGCCGATAATGTCGCCCATGTACTCATCCGGAACAGAAACCTCTACATGCATGATCGGCTCAAGGAGAACCGGGCTGGCATTGATGCACTGCTTATAGGCAATACGTGCTGCCGTCTTAAAGGCCATTTCAGAGGAGTCAACCGGATGATAGGATCCGTCATGCAGTTTGGCATGCAGGCCAACCATCGGATAACCGGCAAGAACGCCCTTCACGAGATTCTCGCGCAGACCTTTTTCGACAGAGGGGATGAAGTTTCTCGGGACAGCACCGCCAACAACCGCATCTTCGAACTCGAAGTCCACGGAAGGATCGGCCGTCGGAGAGAACTCAATCCATACATCACCGAACTGACCATGTCCACCGGACTGCTTCTTATGGCGTCCCTGAACATCAATGGTCTTCCGGATCGTCTCACGATAGGCAATCTTAGGATCCTTGAAAACAGCCTCAGCGCCGAACTTGGTGAGCAGTTTCTGCCGGACAATCTCCAGCTCGAGTTCACCCTGTCCGCTGATCAGTGTTTCAGTAGTCATCGGATCCTTCGCAACGATGACATCCGGCATTTCATCAACAAGACGGTTAAGTCCGGAGAAGACCTTATCTTCCTCGCCGGCCTTCTTGGCATAGACGGCCATGGAAATCTGCGGTGCCGGGAATTCAATCGCATCAAACTGAACCGGCTTTCCAATCTCACTCAGCGTATCGCCGGTTGAGGTATACTGCAGCTTGGAAAGTGCACCGATGTCGCCTGCGCAAAGCATGTTGACAGCGGTCTGTTTCTTTCCGCGGATACTGAAAATACCGGCGGCCTTCTCAGGCTTGTCCGCATTGGCATTATACAGAGAAGTCTGGGCAGTGAGGATACCGGATACGACACGGATAAGGGACAGCTTTCCGACAAACGGGTCAGCAATCGTCTTGAAGACCTGAGCAGTAAAGCTCTCGGTCGTATCCGCATGGCGGATATGCATCGTCTTGGTCTTCGGATTGATGCCATGATACGTTCTTTCCATCGGAGACGGCATGTAGGAAGCCAGAGCGAACATCAGCGGACGTACACCGATGCCGTCAAGTGAAGATACCGGCGCAACAGGAACGATGCTGCCGTCATAGATACCGGCAGAGAGACCACGGCGCATTTCCTCGTCGCTGAGAGCACCCTCGTCAAAATACTTCTCCATCAGTTCCTCGCTGGTGGAGGCAGCAGCTTCATAACAGGCCTCAAGAGCTGTAGCAACCTGATCCTTCATATCATCCGGGATCGGAATTTCCTTGCGGTCCTTGTGAGAACCGATAAATGCCTTGCCGCTCAGAACGTCAACAACGCCCTTAAACGTAGAGCCTTCACCAATGGGCAGAACCATGGGAACGATACTGCTGCCGTATTTGTCGCGCAGCGAATCCAGGACCTTCTGGTAATTGACATGCTCGCGGTCAACCTGAGAGATGGCAATAAAGCGGGCCATATTATGTTTTCCGCTGGCTTCCCAGGCCTTTTCAAAACCGGTTGAAATACCTGTCACGGCACTCATAACAATCAGCACGCTCTCACACGCGGAAAGAGCTCCGGCTGCCTCACCGGCAAAATCGAAATAGCCGGGAACATCGATCACGTTGAGTTTCTTTCCGTGTACTTCAATCGGTGCAACCGATGCACTGATGGAAATATGGCGCTTTACCTCTTCAGGATCATAGTCGCTGACTGTATTTCCTTCTTCGACACGACCCTGACGGTCAATGGCACCTGATGAAAACAGCATGGATTCCACCAGAGTGGTCTTTCCTTCCGAGCCGTGTCCCAATACAGCGATGTTGCGA
>CACXHF010000264.1 GCA_902767305.1 uncultured Eubacteriales bacterium | reverse complement strand
TCCTTTTCGCAGGGATCGATGATGGTCAGCCTGACCTCCATGACGTCTTTCGCCTGTTCATAACATTTTCCCGCCACCTCCATGAAATGCTTCATGGGCTCTGCCATATCCGGCGTACACCGGACCTCATACTGGAATTTCAGGACCACACCGTTCTCCCGAATACCTGTTCGAGAAAGCGGGAGTAATACAAAATCTGCTCTTCGACCCATTCTTCGTACATCCTTTCCGCCGTTTCCTGTGCTTTCCTGAGGACAGATGTTTCAAGATCTCTGAGACCGTATCCGGCATATCTGCAGCATCCGTCCTCCTCAACCAGGTCCATGTCACGGCATTCCAGCCAGAATGACCCGTCTTTGGGAATCAGCCGCATTTTCACACGGCTGCACCCGTTGTTCACAACGCGAAACTCGGCATTCCCGTCCATTCCATATCGCCAGCCTGTCCCTCTCATCCTCATGTTCATCCTTTCGCTGTCTTCCCTTCGCTGTCCTGCTTCCGCCTGAGCCGGAACCTGAAGATTCATCTGCCAGGCCATTGCACAAACGCAGTCCGTCTCACCATCACGTGCCTCCGCTTCCGTGCTGTTCGAGCCCGGGAATTTGGCATATGTCATTCCGTTCATGCCCGTGCTTTCCCTGGCTCTTCTTCGGTATGTTCAGGCATGCAGTCACTCTGCTTTTCGCAGAAACTCTGCCTTGACATATCCCCCTCTGTAAACCCTGGCCCACAGTTCCCCTTTCCGGCTGTACCGCCATCCAAGAACACTGATGCGGGATCCGGCCCTGATCCGTGTCAGATATCGGCCGTCCGGGGTTTCCCGTTTGTTCACCGGCCCCTCCGCGGTCAGAACATACACCGTTTCCCGGACCGGCATATCCAGAAAGCTGACATCCACCCAGCCCTCTGCTCCGTTCGCTGCCGAAATCAGGGCATAGCCGTTTCGGATCTCATGGATTTCCCCCTCCACACCGTGACGAATTCTGCCGACCACCTCAGCCCCCCTGTCCGGTGCTGCGCGGACCCGGACCCATTCACCCTTAGGAACCGCGCAGATAAATGCCGTATCTGCGCCCGCTGCTTTCAGCAGCAGGATTTCCGCCGCCAGAATTCCTGCAAGAACCATGATCCAGAGCCAGGCCGCGCTATTCCATCTCTTCCTCACGTTCTCTCTCCTCCAGTTCCTCCGACTGATACCGGTGATTTCTGTCCCTGTTCCGTGCAATCTGCAGCGTATATCCCCTGCTCATCTCATAGATCCGGCTTGCCGTAGCCTCATCAAAGTCCATGAGTTCGTCGATCATCCACTCCGACGAGACGATCGTCTTCTTTTTCGCCATGTACCGGTAATTGATGATCTGATACGCCAGCTTTACATCCGCATCTGTCGGTACAAGTGTCGTGCTGATGCTCCGCCCGACCTTGAAAAAATCGTCCACGTAGAGAACATCACAGTCTTTGAATTCCCGGATCATCCCCTCATACTCGGCCTCGTTCACGTTCCCCTTGAGCTTCACGGACTCGTCCGGCCAGCACATATACCTCACATTCAGATTTTCCCGCAGCAGTTCGCCGCAGATTGCCGTACAGATATGCGTTTTCCCGCAGCCGACCGCCCCGCCGATATAGAACCATCCGGGGCTTCCTTCCTGCACATACTGCTGGGCTTTCCGCCGGATTCTGTCCTGCCAGCTGCTTTCCACCACAAACGTATCAAAGGTCAGCCGCCGGACGCTCTCCGCCATGCCTGAATTCTGCAGTCTCCGCCAGCTTTTCCGCCGTTTCATACAGGGGCACTCAACCATGATCGAGTAATAATACCCGGTGAAGCGTACCTCCTCGGTATATCCCCTGTTTCTGCACAGCGGACAGTCAATCCCGTCAAGGGAATTCAGATGACCGCTTGACTGGTTAAACAGATCCGCCTTGACCTGAAGGTTTTCCCGAAGTTCCTCCTGACGCTTTACTGCCGGATCATCTGCCGGTTCTGCCGGAGGATTGTCATCAGATATATGTCGACTCAAGATACTTCCTGGCGCTTTCCGGAAGATTGTCTGAAGGCTTTTCAGCTTTTCTTCGTCCTGTATGGGTCCTGTTCCCTGAACCAGTTCCAGAACCTCCTTCAGCTTTCCCTGCGCCAGCATTGTTCCATACTTTTCCTGAATCTCTGCCGCCACCATACTGTTCACCTTCTTTCTTTCTGCGGAGAATTCCCCGGATATACCGCCAGGTAACGGCTCCGCTTTCCTTGGCGATCCGAATTGCCTTCAGGATATCCTCGCAGCTGTTTTCCGTCAGCAGTTCTCTGGCAATGTCCTCATCCGCCGGAGCAAAATCGGCACCGCAGTTTCTCATCATCTGCTCAATGGCAGGGATCTCGGTTGTTCTCTGCCGATGCAGCTCATCCAGTTCCCTGTCAGAAAACACCTCTCCCAGATGCACCTCATGATCTTCCTCACGCGCGCACGCGCTGTACCTGCTCCCATCACGAACACGACTGACACAGCTGTTCGTATTCCCTTTCTTTTTCGTTTTCCTGTTCATATTGGCATTCAGGCACTGCTGAGCATCCCCGCCATGCTTGTCGATGCCTGAGCATGTCTGAGCATTTTCTGCATGCCCGTCTGTGCCTGACGGTGCATCCCGTATTCCATCTGTACCGCCGCCGGTCTGCGCATTGCCGGCCTCCTCATCGGTCCCGCCCACAGTCTGCACATTTCCGGCATTCTCACCCTGCCCGGCAT
>CACXHF010000263.1 GCA_902767305.1 uncultured Eubacteriales bacterium | reverse complement strand
GCTGCTTTCAGAAGCGCATCCAGATCCGACAGCTCTTCAGACGACGCAGTGCCGCAGGAGATGGAAATACCGTGGATAAGCTTCCCTTTCCAGTCAGCACATATTTTCTCTAGTCGCTCCAGACACCGCTTTGCCTCGGCTTCCGTTTTTTTCATAATGACGGTAAATTCATCGCCGCCAAGGCGGTAGATGCCGCAGTCGATTCCGTCAAAGCTCTTTCGGAGACATTCCGCTGTGCCGGTAATCAGCTCATCGCCTGCCTCATGTCCAAGGGTATCGTTTGCTTCTTTCAGACCGTTGATATCCGCCATGACCACAGTACAGGGAACGGGCAGCTGCTTTGAAAGCTGCTCAACTTTCTCGGAATAGGCCCGTCTGTTCTGAAGACCGGTCATCTGATCATAATACGCATATCTGGTCTGCAGTTCAGCCAGCTGTATGGCAGACTGGGCAAAAACATAGCGCTCGAACCGGGTCCTGTTGATGAAATGTCCCATCAGAATTCCGACCGTTCCAAAGATAAGGAAGAAGGTTACTGTCCATTCGAAAATTTCAGGTCCCATAAGGCGGGAGCCGACAGTCACCAGAACCAGAAAATCAATCAGAATCAGGACAATGACTGACAGTGTATCCGAGATGAAAGTGACCGGGGAGATCAGCACTGTGCAGAAGATGATGGCCGACCGAAGATGGGGTTTCATCAGCGTGATGCCAACACCCGCACCAAGGAGCGCAACATTCAGTGCCGTTGCCACTGCCGGTACAAGGCGCAGATGCCTGGGACAGACACAGACCGCAAGAAACAGTGAAACGGCGGAAATGATCAGAACGATGATATAGATGGGGAGGCACCTGATATACTCCGGATCGAAGCGGGACATGATCAGACTGAAGGACCAGAAAATGAGCTGAATAACCGACCAGAAAATTGCGGCTTTCCGGTTATCCTCCAGGATATCTTTCCGGACTTTTTCATTGGTATGCCGGAAGGTTCTTGAAAACAGTAATTCATTTTTCAGTTTTGATAACACTTTATTTCCTCACTTAGGCAGTTGCCGCCGCTCATTGTATCGAAGCTGCGATGAAAAAGCAATGAAAAAATCCGAGCTGTACGGCAAATTCGTTTAATTCGCTAAATTGAAAGGAATCTGTATTATCGCTGATTTACAATCTGATAAAGAGGAACTTCTTGCGCATCTGAGGTACGCGAGGACATACCTTGCTGATCGATTTACGGATCTGTATTACATGCAAATAACCAATGAGTGATTGCGGTAAACACAGATTGTTTTATATCCATTCAGCAGCTGGAATGAAGAGATAATTCAATACGGATTATGGAATGAAGGATTGTTTGTTGCATAGAGCCTAAATCTCGGATTATCATCACGAAGAATACATGATCACTAAGAAAAAAGGCTGTAAAACCCAGTAAAATAGCCATTTATTTGCCATCTTCTCTTGTGCATAAAGTAAGTCACGATTATAATAGTAACTAACTTACCGTGTAGGAGGGGAAACAGGTTTGGGAAGGAAGCCATCTGGGGCAATTCGCACAGACAGAGTGATTCAAAAGAAAAAAAACGGAGATCGCTATGTATATGAGCGGCAAAGCAAATACGCTCAGGAAAAGGGATACTACATTCCTATATCTTCAGTTTGTCTTGGAAAAATGAAGCCCGGATCTGATGACAAATACGATCTGATTCCGTTGCGTCATAAGGCAAGAAACTCGAAAGTCAATCAATCAGACGCTTCGGTTAAAGCAAATAAACAGCACACAGGGATGATCAGTATTGTCAGGCATATCTCTGAACAATCTGGTATTGAGAATGAATTAAAGCAGGTGATTTCTCAAGATGAAGGTCTCGTTCAAAAAATACTGACATTGGCATGGTATTCGTTTGCTACAGACGGGAGAAGCTGGACGGGTATTTATCCGTGGAGCGTCAGGTATAATAATCAGCTTCCATATACTGCAATTACGAGTGATATGTATCACGATGCATTTGTAGAACTTGGAAAAGATGAGAGTATCAAACAAGGAATTTTCACGACGCGTGTAAAAGATTGCGGAGTATGCAATCTGATAGCGTTAGATTCTGCGACTATTGTTATAGAAACGAAGCGCTCAGGGAAATGTAGAACTGTAAAACATAAAGATGGGACCTTCCAAAAGTGTATAAAAGTCGTTTTCTTTTATTCAATCGATGCACGTCAGCCAATAGCTTTTGCCACTATTCCAGGGAATGTTACTGATTCACAAACGATAACATATGCGCTCCAACAGCTGAAAGGTTTACCACTGGATAATGCAGAGCTGGTCGATGATAATGGTTACTGCACGGATGAAACCATTTGTGAGATGCTGGCTGCCAATCGGCATTTTGTGACTCGAATAGAGGCTGACATTTCCTGGGTTTCCGCAGAAATCGAAAAAGTTCGCGACGTGTTAGAACACGGTGGGGAAATTGTTGAGTATGATCCCAACTATTCAGGAAAAAAAGTTCAGGTAACACGTACATTTTCAAAAAGAGGGAGAAAAAAGGAAGGAGAAACGACTTCAGTAACCCGGGAAGTCAACTTATTTATATTTTTCAGTTCTGTCAATAAAGCGAAAGATGATGTATATTTCAGAGAAACCTTCATATCGTATGCAAAAGACCTGAAATCAGGTAAAGCATTAGAAGATGACAGGCAGGCTATCGAAGCATTTGCTGGAAAATACATGAATATTGAGCGGGATTCAACCGGCAAAATAACAAAGATTACCACCCAGAAGAAAAACTATGACAAAAGGCTTCGCTATTCTGGTTACATCGTATTAGTAGCAGATCAGGAAACGGATATTGAATCGGCCCTGATGAAGTTTCGTAAACGAGAATATGTTGAAGAAATGATCAAGAACTATGAGGGACACATCGGAGGAAAGAAAACCAGAGTCTGGGATAATGATACTTTGGAGGGACAATTACTGGTTCAGTTTGAAGCACTCAGCATGCATGAGACATTTGAATCCAAAGTGAACTATATGAAGACAACACTGGCGTTACCCACTGGCAGTAAAGATCACGATAAGGCAGAAATCTTCAAACGAGAACGAGAATTGAAGAAGTGGGTTGAAAAAACATCCCTGCACAACATTCTTGAATGGTTTGATGCGGTTGAAAGCGTTAATCCTAGAGTGAATGATCATGCATTAGAATGGACTGCTGCAATGAGTAAAAGAGATGAGTTATTTCTTGAAATGCTGGGCATGAATGTCAATGAGATTAGTCAGTTACGATAATTCTGGATTTAGGATAGAGGAGGTAATATAGTTCATGACAAACACGAGAGAAAAGATTATTAAATGGATTGATCAGTTTGAAAATGATCATTATGAGTTTGATATGTATGGGGAGAAGGTGAAGGTTGATTTACCGAGGGAGATTGTGGAAAAAATCCTTGACATATCGATTCTGCTGGTTGACAGGGTAGTGGATGCGAAGGGAATCCTTCATACATCCGAATATGAAAAGCTGGAAAAGAAGTTTAAGAAAGAAAATCCGGATACCTGGTTGATTCGTACTGTACTGGAAGTTGTTCCCGATGACCATCTGTTTGGCAGGTATCGTGATATAGCAAATATGATCGGTAAACTCAGGCCCCATAATTTTCCATTGAGATCAGCGACATATCTTACTATGATTTTACCGGAAATTTATGAACTTATCTATGCTGCTGCGCGTTGTGTTGATGAGGCACAAGAGAGCTATACATCTCTTGTTTACACATTTTTCCTTGGAGTTCTAGGGTTGTGCTGGGGAGAAGGATTTGGGTGGAGGAAAGAGAACGGAAACTGGGTATTTAAAGGAGCATACAGAAGGTGAACCTTTTTTTCGTAAAACACAAATATAAAAATACCCGCACTAAGTCCTTTT
>CACXHF010000262.1 GCA_902767305.1 uncultured Eubacteriales bacterium | reverse complement strand
TGTGAATCAGGAACTGGAACTCCGATTCTTCAATCAGCTCCGGCCGGTTCAATACAACGCCGGCCTTCGCCAGGAAGAGGCAGACCATGAACAGCGTATCGCACCAGAGCTGCTGATAATGCTTGTTCCACACCGTACAGTGCTGCAGACCGCCGAACTCCGTGCGGGGCATCTCTTTCATGACCCAGTCGATCCAGCTTTCGATCACCGGCAGATATTTCTCATTCTTCGTTTCATCATACAGGCAGGTCAGCGTCAGCACCGGCGCGACGGTATTGACGTTGCGGTGCGGCTGCTGCTCGCGGGAGAGCATGTCATCATACCATCCGGTCAGATACTCCAGAATGGACGGATCTCCGCTCTGCTGGTATGTCTTGTAAATTCCGTAAAGAGCGACGCCGGTCGGCCACTCCCAGTTATTCATTGTCAGATGTCCCCGGGACGGATCATTGCCATCCGCACGCTGAAGCATAGCCAGTACCCGGTCGGCTGTCTGACGGTACGTTTCATTCATCATAATCCTCCACCTGCCTGTTCATTTAAATCGCTTCGGAATGTAAGCGCTTACATTTTAATCTTGTCAATTCTCCATGTCAAGGCCTGTTCCACAAAAAATCCGGATTGTTTTTGGAAGATCGAACAGGTCTTGCAATCCAGACCCCCCTGCGGTATAATGACAGCGCTTACAAATCCACGGACAGGCCCGGAATCCCGGGACGAAACACACGGAGGTAGTTATGCCGGGCGAAAACGCAACCATTTATGACATCGCGTCGGACGCGGGCGTTTCCATCGCCACGGTTTCCCGTGTTCTCCGCGGAGAACAGAACGTCTCCGCCGCCACAAAAGAGAAGGTGCAGCGCGCCATCGAGAAGCGGAACTACCGTCCCAGTTCAAACGCACGCGGACTGACCAGCAACACGACACATTCTCTGGGCATCGTGCTGCCCAAGCTGCTGAACCCGCATTACGCAATGATCTTTACCGGCGCACAGGAGGAAGCCGCCAGGCAGGGATACACCATCAGCCTCTTTCCCTGGAACAGTCTGGACACCCGTGCCTACGATCCGGCGACCATGCTGGCTGAGCGCCGGCTGGACGGAATCATCGTCTGTGTCGAATATCTGCCCGCAGACCGCGGGGAACAGGTCCTGGCTTCCCTGCAGAACCTCCGGCGCGTCATGCCGGTCGTCCTCATCGGCTGCGTCCCGCCGTGGTACGACTTCCCGGCCGTATCCAACAACAATGCTGCCATTATGAAGGACATTGTCGCCTACCTGGTCTCTCTGGGACATGAAAAGATCGCCTTCATCGGCGGCATCCGGGAGGACAATGATCCCATGCGGCGCGAAATCGGATACAGGGAAGGCCTCCGGGAGGCACGGCTGCCCTACACTGACTCGTACCGTGTCTACGGGAAGGGAACGCCGGAGGCAGGGATCGCTGCCCTTTCCACCATTTTTGACACCCTGAAGCCTGAATACTGGCCCACGGCCGTCATTGCCATGAACGACCTGATGGCCATGGGCTGCCAGACGGAGGCACGCAGGCGCGGCATCGCCATGCCCGAACAGCTCTCGCTCATCGGCTGTGACGATCTGTTCTGCGCACCGTACCTGTATCCGGCACTCACCAGCATTAATTCCCATCAGCAGCGCACCGGCGCCAGAGCCGTGCAGTTGCTCATCAGCGGCGAAAACAAACAGGAAACCGGCGACTGGGAGCTCGTTGAGCGGGCTTCCTGCGCCAGGATCAAATAAAGGAGGATTAACCGATGGAACGTTTTGCCTGGAAAGGACGCATCAAGCCCGGCATGCAGGAGGAGTACAAGCGCCGTCATGACGAGATCTGGCCGGAAATGCTGGCTCTGCTCAAAGAAGCCGGAATCTGCAATTACACAATCTGGAGCGACGGAAGGGATGTATTCGGCTACTACGAGTGTGAAAAGGGAATCGAGTTTGCTGAAAAGACCCAGGCGGGCAGCCCCATCGTCGACCGGTGGAACGACTATATGGAGGACGTCCTGGACCTGGTAATGGATCCTGAAACCGGCGCCCAGCCAAAACTTCGGCTGATGTTCAAAATGGAATAGCGGCCAGGGGACAACATGGCAAGACCCAGACGGACCGTGCTGGAATACCGGAACTATGAACTTCCACCCGATTTCCCCGTATTGCTGCTCACCGGAGACCAGTGGCATATCAGCCCGGTTCCAGGCAAACACCTGCACATTCACAACTGCCTTGAAATCGGCCTGTGCCATTCCTCAGGCGGCACCATGGTATTCGGCGGCCAGCGCATTCATTTTCAGGCCGGAGATGTGACCTGTATTGCCCGCAACGTCCCGCACACCACCTGGTCTGATCCGGCCGCGGCCAGCCGGTGGAGCTACCTTTTCCTCGACCCGGACGCCCTGCTGGGGACATGTCCTCTCCGACAGATCCGGGGCGTAAAGGATGCAGGCTTCTTTCTCTCCTCCTGTCACCTGCTGCTGCATCCGGACCAGCACCCATGGGCCGGGCGGTATGTGGAGGAAATCGTGGAGGAGCTGCAGACCCGTGCACCCGGCTATCAGACCAGTGTCCGTGCCCTGTTTACCGCCCTGCTGATTCATATGCTGCGCGTCTACAGTCTGGAGGAAACCGAACAGGTGCAGGATCCATACAGTTCAGCCATTTCCCCCGCGCTTGATTACATTCATGAAAACTACATGCTGGAATTCCCGCAGCAGAAGCTCTCCGAAATCTGTCACATGAGCTCGACGCATTTTCGCCGCCTGTTCAAGGAACAGATCGGCAACTCTCCCCTGTCTTTTCTTCACCAGACCCGGATCTTAAAGAGCTGTACCCTGCTCCGCTCTTCCACGCTTTCAATCACGGAAATTGCCGGAAAGGTTGGATATAACTCACAGAGCAGCTATAACCGGCATTTTGCCCGGGCAATGGGCTGCACGCCGATGGTCTGGCGGAAAACAGCCGGGGACAGTGTCCGCCCATCCCTGCTGACCTATACCGGCTGGACGGAAGCAGAAAACATGCCGGCGGACGATGAAGCCGGCGAATAAAAAAGCATGGGAC
The DNA here is from genome assembly GCA_902767305.1 of uncultured Eubacteriales bacterium. Lineage (GTDB taxonomy): Bacteria > Bacillota > Clostridia > Christensenellales > Aristaeellaceae > Ventricola. The sequence goes on along the minus strand of CACXHF010000262.1, from coordinate 269 downwards.
TGCTCCCATGCGAAACGATCTGTACCGGCAGGAATGCCAATGAGCCGCCTGACTCAACGAGCCAGGCGGTTTTTTGCGCGGTCATTTCCGGAGGATCTCCTCAATCTCCGACAGCTCCGTCTCCGAAAGGGGCGGTGCGTTCAGAATGGACAGATTATCAAGGATCTGTTCCGGACGGCTGGCTCCGATCAGTGCGGAGGTGACGACCTCATCCCTGAGCACCCACTGCAGTGCCAGATGATGGAGCTTCTGTCCCCGTTCCTCCGCGA
>CACXHF010000261.1 GCA_902767305.1 uncultured Eubacteriales bacterium | reverse complement strand
CCTCGCTTTCTTGGGATGATGTTTCCTGTCATATTCTTGTCGTAATGAAAGTGGCAGGCATTCATACGGAGGTTCTATACCGCAGGCTCGGCTGATTTCAACCTGCTTAGATGTGAAAGAGGTAATGTGCTTTGATCCATCAGCATATTCACTGAAACGGATAGGTTCCATTTCGTCAAGCATATCAAGAGTGCTTGAATACTTGTCATTCATTGATTCCCGCCAGGCATTTCTTAATTGAGTAACTGCTATAAGACCGGCAAACGATATGAATGAGCGACCGTTTTTACCATCCTCGGATGCATTTCTCTGACAGTACATTCCCATTCCGTTTTTAAACTGATCGAAGTTCTTCTCGTGCTCATCCCTTTTCCTGTATTGCTCTAACGCTTCCATCGCTGACAGATTCAGGCCGGACATTAAAGAGGAGAATACACCGCACAAAGCCTCCTCTTTGGCGATTTTTTTCGTGTTTTCCGTATAGGTGATTGCTGTCACATTTCCATTTTCATCACTGACTCCGGTAACCTTGAAATAATCGTAGAGAGCGTTATACCGTTTTAGATCGTCAGGAATTTTGCCGGCTTCTATGTCCGCATCAAGGCTTGTCTTCTCTTCCAGAATCTTCTGCTGAAGCACAGCGAGTTCTTCGCTTCTCCTCATGGGGTTTATAAAAATATTGGCCTTTAGAGAAGCTATTTCAACTTCAGTTCCGTCAGACAGCCTGCCAGTGTACACTGGCACCTCCGCCTGTTTGTGGTAAAGCTTTCTTTGAACATCGTAGTCCATATTAACCGGAAGCCCGTTTTTATTGAATTCAATATCGTAAAGCAGCGGCAGTACAGGCTCTGCGCTTGTTTTTGCGCACATCAGAAAAGGTATTTTTGTTGCGACAAAGGCGGCTATGTTTTCTTCAGAAGCATACCCGCGGTCTGTAATAAAAGTAACTTCGGGAATACCGAGAGCTTTCAAATCGGCTATTACTGTACGAATCGTAGACATATCCGATGTGTTTCCCGGAAAGGTTCTGTAATAAACCGGCTGATGCGTGGATAATGCGTAAACTACGGTTTCCACGGTATTTTGAAGTTTGGGGTTATCTTTATTGTGCCCCCAGTGAATATCAGCCAGGCATTTCCCCCATGCCGAGCGTGTTGTCGAGTCGCAATCCACAAACGAATCTTTGGGCTGACGTTTAATCCTGAGCTTAATTAAATTCATCCGGTCATCGTCGGTAATGCTCTGCGTAAGCCTGGTAATTCCGGGAGACGTTAACTGGTAGTCCAGAAGGGTTTTATGGGTATTCTGCCATTTCGCAAACCTGCTGTAATTCTTACCGGATAAATAAGGGAAAAGAGCCAGCGATAACACTTCGTTCACTTTGAAGATATTGTCATCAAAGACTGTCATCAGATCTTCAAACAAACCTTCCTTTCGGGCAATCTGCTCAAGAAGCCAGAAACTCCCGTACAGCCTGTTGTTATACTGATCAATAATCGAATAGCAAGGCTTTACGTCAGGTTCTGCTGTCGATGGACAGTCTTGATTCTTTGGTTTATTCATCAGGTCTCCGCTGGTGTGAGCATCAGGTTGAGGCAGAGAGGGTAAATCCTGAGACGCTGTCGCTTTTTGTCCGATTGGCGCAAGCAATCCGGATATGCTGGAAATGTCCCAGTCTGCCGGAAAAATATACTTCCTGATTTCATCAGTAGTCTTCAGTCTGAATGTGGCATTAGGCTTAAAAACAAGTCCCCCGTCTACAGTTCCCAGATGATGAACCTTATACCGAACTTTGCCGGATTCATCAATCCATTTAACCTGAACAGCGGCATATCTGTACTTCCTGTCAGTATGTATGTACACCTTGTATCGGGTGTTCGGATCCTCTTTTCTTGACATAACCACCTCACAAAAGCATTTACATACATTCTACCAGTTATTTACCGCTTTTGCAAGGTTTATAAATAGTTTCTACGTATTATGTTACCAAACTCTCATATTTTTAGGGGCTTTACTATTTTTTACATAGAAAATCGTTAAAATTCAGATTCTAAAACAAATCCCAAGGTTTGTAAATCTTTCCAAAGAATGTTTGTCTTTTCTTATGAACATCCAAGTTTCAGCATAAGAACCGGAAACCGCGAAATCAGAATCAGCAATAAAAGATATAAAACTGAATATACCACTATCACTCTTGTACTTTTTT
>CACXHF010000260.1 GCA_902767305.1 uncultured Eubacteriales bacterium | reverse complement strand
GGGGTGAAAGTCTCCGTTTGGGAAGAGCCTGCTCACTGCAGCAGGATGCAAGAAACAGCCTGTCCGTACTCTGACGCTAATTTCCTAAAAAACGGGAATTTAAGTTTTAATTCTTCTTGTATGAGCCACGTTTTTTGCCTTTATCAGAACGTCTTTTTCTGGGCTTAGAGTCTTTTTTTCCCTGTGGTCTTCCACCCTTTGATTTGACTACAATAGTTTGTGTGTTTAATGAATCATCATCTTTTGATGTCTCCGTGCTGACTTGTTTATCTGAAGTACTGGAAACAGTACGACCACGTATATGGGTGTTCTCTTGAATTATTAGAGATTTTGTCTGTGGAAGTATTCTGTTTGGATTCTTTGAATCTGTTCGATTTCTGGAATTGAACTCGCTGGCTATTCTTTCAATGTCATCCTGATCCATGTTGTATTTTCCGAATAAGAGTTTCTGGCCCCCTGTCATGTTCCTGACGGCTTCATACTTTGCGTTTGCTCCATATAGAAGTGCAACCTGCTCCAAACTCTGAATTGTTGGATTAGTATCTATTTCCAGTTCCTTACAAGATGACTCGATTTCAAAGCGTATCAGACTGGATATGAACGACAGCGCAAACTTGCTGTATATTCCTTCTGTTTTGTGGACTCTTGTTGTATTTGCCCCTTCCTGTGATTTGAGAATACAATACTGAGTCTCGGATGTGTCGCGAAGCTTGTATAGCCGGTTCGCTTCGTCAGGCGAAATACCGTCCGAAACAGCCATTGAGTGAAAACCTTTTTCTGACATGGCTGCATCCCATTTTTTATAGTCTGATACTACTTTCCGTTCTGCTCCTTCGCCTTCGATCCTCAAGTATTTCTGTAATTGCTTTCCAATAGCAGCTCTTGCCCCATTGGCAATTGCCCGCTCTGCTTTTCTCTTCTCTAATTGTATCTGCCTTATCAATCGTATTGATTGAATGCTTTCACCTGCACCGTCAAAAAACAAACAGATATTGGACTCTCTTTTTTGATTTCCAAACAGTTTTTGCCGTGCTTGAATGCCGAATAAAACATCATCTTTCAGGGCATACTCTGATTTCCAACGAATCTTTTCCGCGCATTCTTTCAACATCTGTGTATGAGCATAAACATCACTCGGAAGCATTATCACATACTTCCATATGTATTTTGCAATGGTCTCGAAGACATTTTCAACGGCAAACCCACGATCCAGAATAACGCCTTCTATCTCAAGAGAAAAACTCTTTAGAAAAGTGGCCACTTTCTGAAATGCAGGGGCATCGGGCACATTGCCTTCATAGACGAAATATGTTACTGGACATCCTGTTTTCCCATCGACCACATACATGAATCCAACTATCGTTTTATTCTTATTATGTGACTTCGGAAACCCGAATTGAGCAAGGAAACTCCTTCGTGCTTCACAGTCATCATTTGAACCATCAATACAGAGCCAGACATTCTTCAGTCCACTGCTGATCAGTCGACGTATCCATGCAATACGAAACTGGTGATGTTGGTCTTCTGTAAGTTTCTTTGAGAAGAATTCAGAATACCAATTGTCAGTATGCAACGTATCACAAAAAAGTATTTCCCCAGCCATAGCATTCTCATAGATTTGTGTCACACTGCTCCTGTACAAAATCGAAAACATGGCATAATCTAAGATGTTGTTCGCATAAACCGGGCCATATACTTTTTGCAAATCCGAGTAGAGACCAGTTTTCGTGGCAATTCCAAGCGTCAGAGCATACATTCCAACACTCATCTGATGACGAGGAGTCTTCTCTTCAGGGTAGTATTCTTTATAGAGATTCTGATATTTTTCTATGAAATACGGAGACGGTATCATTCGCTCTTCACCGGGTGTACTTACAGTCATATGACCAATTGTACGCTTATGCGTTTTCCCATCTTCCCCAATCGGTTTGATGAATACACGACCATCGTTGCGGTCAACATAAGCAAAAGAAGGAATGGGCATATCATGCTTATTACGACTGGTAGAACCCATAATTAAAACCTCCTATGTAAAAATCCCGTCTGGGAATTATTATATCAGGTTTTAATTATTGCATCAAGGCCTGTTTTCCTTCAGAAAAACCCTTGATATCTGGGCTTTTTTAGCATTTATGACCAAGTCAAAAAATTAAAACAACACGGAATTATTCCCGTTTTTTAGGAAATTAGCGCTTGAAGCCTTCCATCTGCGTTTCAAGCGATAACTGCTGTGATTCCAGCAAGGTCGACACGCGGCAGTATGCTCCAACCCGCCGGGTGCGGGTGCGAGGCTCAGCTGATCCGCACTGAATTCTTTG
>CACXHF010000259.1 GCA_902767305.1 uncultured Eubacteriales bacterium | reverse complement strand
TCAGTATCAGGCGGTTGGCCGCCGTAAAAAGGCCATTGCCCGTGTTCGCCTCGTTCCGGGTGATGGAAAGATCGTTATCAACGGTCGCGACATTGATGATTATTTTGGGCTCGAAACCCTGAAAATGACGGTTCGTCAGCCGCTCGTTCTCACGAGCCTCGAGGGACGTTATGATATTCTGGTGAATGTATATGGCGGTGGACTTTCCGGTCAGGCTGGTGCAATTCGCCACGGCATTTCCCGCGCTCTTCTGAAGGTAGATCCCGACCTGAGAGCAGCGATAAAGAAAGACGGATTCCTCACACGTGATCCGAGAATGAAGGAACGCAAGAAGTACGGTCTCAAAGCAGCTCGTCGTGCACCTCAGTTCTCCAAGCGTTAATGCTGATTCAACGCAAGAAGGAGGCGTAGAACATGGCGATTATTACGGCTTTAATAACCATTCTGCTTGTTGTAAGCGCGCTGGTTCTTATCGGAACGGTTCTTCTGCAGCCTGGCGAATCCAATGGACTTGGTTCAATTGCCGGAGGAGCAGAAACATTCTTTGGCAAGAACAAGTCAAAAAGCATGGAAGGAAAGCTCGCACTTGCAACCAAGATTTCTGCAGGCGTGTTTACCGTATGTGCATTGCTTATTGCAGTGCTTGCCTGAGGCGAAGGTTATACAGACTGAAGTGAGAGCTTCAGTCTTTTTTCTTTGCAGATTCATAGGTTGCATCCATACCTGAATGGTGTTATACTCTGACTCGAATGGTTTGGAGGTAAAAAGAATTATGGCCTATCAATCGAGGGTTTCCGATGCGGTTGTTCGCCGTCTTCCGGTGTATTACCGGCATCTTCTGGAGCTGGAAAAAAACGGTGTGGAGCGGATTTCATCCAGAGAGCTTGGTGAACGGATGAATTACACGGCGTCTCAGATTCGTCAGGATATCAACTGTTTCGGTGGATTCGGTCAGCAGGGATACGGTTATCATGTTGCATCACTCAGGCAGCATATAGCGGTAATTCTTGGAATAGACAAGGCTTACAAAGCAGTGATCGCAGGCGCAGGTAACATAGGTCGTGCAGTTGCAGGATACAAGGGATTTGAACGCGACGGGTTTACTCTTGTGGGCATTTTTGACAAAGATCCGGCTGTTGTGGGAACCAAATGCGGCAGTCTGATGATTCAGCCGTTTTCAGAGCTGGAAGGATTTCTTAAGAAAAACACAGTAGACGTTGGTGTTATTGCCGTTCCCTCCGATGTGGCGCAGCAGGTTGCCGATCAGATGGTTCGCGGCGGAGTGCGTGCACTGTGGAATTTTGCACCTGTAGATATTCAGCATCCGGATTCTGTGGTAAGTACACATGTGCATCTGTCTGACAGTCTTCATATTCTGACCTATAAAATGAATGAGGAATCCCTGTTTAAAAACATTGATGCCAGACAGCAGGCAGAGAAAAATGAAAGCGGGATGCTTTCGTAATTTGTCTGTGCCAGGGCGGATGTCAGAAGGTACCGGCTGCTGGGATGGATCTATATTGACAAAGGAGACGGTCGATGTCGGAACATTTTGAAACGACTGAAAAAAAGAAATCTTTTCCTTTCTGGACTCTGCTGGTATTCATTGTCTGCGGAGTGATCTGGGGAATGGGATATACGGTGTACCAGCGTCAGGAGCAGGAATATGCGCTGTATCAGGAGAAAAGCAGAGAAGCTTTTGCAGTCAGCAAGGTGTACCTTCAGGGGGTTACAGTGGATGGCACAGACCTCGGAGGAATGACGCGTGAGGAGGCTTCTGCGCTGTTTGCCGGTCGGCAGGCTAAACAGGCCGAAGAATTTGCGCTGGTCATCCAGTATGGGGATAAGAAATGGCGGATGACCTCAAATGAGATACCACTTGTATTTGATGCAGAATCCGTTCTTGACAGAGCATTTGTTCCTGGCCATTCAGGCTCTCTCAGTGAGCGACTGGAAGAAATAGAGCTTGCGAAGAACGGTGCATACTCCTATGAAACCAGTTATCGGCATGACCGTACGAAACTGGCGTCGCTCATTGATATTATTGGTGATGCAGTTGACCGGGAGCCGATCAATGCCACACTGGATGCGTTTGACATGGAAACACGGAGCTTTACTTTTAAAGAAGGTATTCCGGGAATCCGGGCAGACCGGGAATGGCTGATGAGGGAGGCATTATCCGCACTGGATAATGGGAACACGGATTCGGTGATCACAGTCAGCACATATTCTGTAGAACCTGAACTGCATGCACGTGATCTGGAAGGACACTTTGGCCTGATTTCCTCATTTACAACAGAGACAACCCGGGACAGATACCGCAATACCAATATCGCACTGTCTGCTGAAGCCATAAGCGGGCAGGTTGTTCAACCAGGTGCAACCATGTCATTTAATAACTGCACCGGACGACGGACGGAGGATAAAGGGTATCGGGAAGCGCATGCAATTGTAGGAGGCGTTTTGGTGGATGATACCGGCGGCGGAGTCTGCCAGACATCCTCTACACTGTTTAATGCGGTTGTTCGTGCAGATCTTGAAATCGTCAAGCGGTATGCACACAGCTGGCCTTCGATCTATGTGAACAGAGGAGAGGACGCAACCGTCAACTGGCCGAATCGTGATTTTGTTTTCAGAAATTCGTCCCCGTATCCTGTTTTTATACGGGCCTGGTATGACAATTATCATATTACTGTGGAAGTATATGGCCTGATTCCGGAAAGGTTTGCCAGGATTGATCTGGAATCGGAAACCATTCAGACAATTAAGCCTTCGAATGAGATCCTCTACACGCTGGATGAAACCCTGCCTCTTGGAACAAGGCAGGCCGGGCATAGCAAGCGGACGGGATATGTGGTCGATACATACAAGGTTTATTATGATGCAGAAGGAAATGTTCTTGAGCGGACCAAGCTGTGGAGGACGGAGTATCCGGCGACACAGAAGGAAATTGTGTATCATTGAACAGGTGGGGAATGGATGAAAAAAGGCGATTTAAGACGAAATGAAGTAATTGAAACAGCAGAAAAGCTGTTTTATACAAACGGGTATGAAAAAACCTCTATTCAGGACATTCTGGATACCATGCATTTTTCCAAAGGTGGTTTTTATCACCATTTTGACAGTAAACTGTCTCTGCTCGAGGCGATCTGTGAACAGCGGACGGAGGAGATGTGTGAGACGTCCGCAGCTGTTGCCGGGAAAACGTATAAACATGTTACTGACCGTCTGAATGCAATTCTGGGCTCCTCTGCACTCTGGAAAACGGGAAGCGAAAGCTTTGTGGGACTGCTGATCGGTGTGGCTTATCGTGAAGATGGTGCGCTGATGCGGGAAAAAATGAAGAACGCGCAGTTTCGTGGAATGCTTCCTCTGATTGAGAAGACAATTCAGGATGGCTGCAAAAGCGGAGAGTTTTATGCGTCGGATCAGAAGGCTGCGGCAGAACTGATCCTTCGACTTTACATGCAGTTTACAGATGACATTGCTTTTCTGTTGGCTGTCGAAGAGGATGAGGCGGTCATGACGGATACGATGATTCGGAAACTGTGGGTTTATCGAGGTGCGATCGAGCGTGTACTGATTGCGCCTCTGGGGTCTATCGTTCTCTTTGATGCTGATGAACTGTGTGCACTTGGGACTGAAATACTGAGAGGGCGCGCAAGACAGCAGGCGGCGGGGGATGCTGTAAAAACGGATACTGCCAATTCTGACTCCTGAACAGGGAGAAGAAAATAAATCATGAACATTTTTTGAGGGGTAGATACATATGAACTTTATTCTGGACATTCTGAGGGGGATTGTGATTGGCGTTGCCAATATTATTCCCGGCGTCAGCGGCGGAACCATGATGGTATCCATGGGCATTTACGATAAAATCATTGGATGCATCAATCATCTGTTCAGCAGACTTAAGGAAAGCATTCTTACACTGCTTCCCTATGGCATCGGCATGGGCGTGGGAATTCTCGGTCTGGCGAAACTGATTACGATCTGTCTTGAACGTTTTCCATTGCCTACTGGTTTTTTGTTTATCGGCCTGATTCTGGGCAGTGTTCCCATCATCCTCAGACGGATTAAAGGAAAAAATGGGGACAGCGTCAGCATCCCGGCATTCATCTGCGGATTTGTACTGGTAGTCGGGCTGCAGATTATTGGCGGCGGGAACGGAACTGATGCAACAATGAACATGAATCCGCTGCTGGTGATTATTCTGTTCCTGATGGGTATGATTGCCTCCGCAACCATGGTTATTCCCGGTGTTTCCGGTTCCATGATGCTGATGCTTCTTGGGTATTATAATCCGATCGTGGGAACTATCAGCAGGATGGTGGATGCGCTTATTGCCCGGGACTTTGGTGCTGTCTTTTCCTGTTTCGGAATCCTGCTCCCTTTCGGTATTGGTGTGGTTGTGGGCATTTTTGCGATTGCAAAAATGATTGAAGTTCTTCTGCGCCGCTTTCCGTCGCAGACGTTCAGTGTGATTCTGGGACTGGTTCTGGCATCTCCGGTTGCGATTCTGATGGAAACGGGATTTGCTACTGCAACAGTACTGACGATTCTTTGCAGTATTGTTACCTGTGTGGCGGGTGCAGTGGTAGCACTCAAACTGGGTGAGTAAAAAACAGAACGTGGAAGAGATAAATGCTATATGAAAAGCCGGCTGCGGCCGGCTTTTCATATAGGACAGGGACCTCTGGGAGGAGATATTCAAAGCGTCTGAAAGTATTGACATGGATGAATGACTTTGATAGAATACACATTGTATATAAGCCTTATCAAGAGTGATGGAGGGGTTGGGCCCGATGAAATCCGGCAACCGGCAGAACCGGTGCTAAATCCTACGGTGAAAGCCGAAAGATGAGGCGGCAAATGTTTGTTATGCCGTCCGCTCTTCGCGGGCGGTTTTTCATTGAAAAATGCTGTGGCCAGCGATGGTCAGATGAAGGAGGAAAACTATTTAATGCGTAAACTTTTTACGTCCGAATCTGTTACTGAAGGACATCCGGATAAGATTTGTGACCAGATCAGCGATGCTGTACTGGATGCTATTCTTGAGCAGGATCCTACTGCACGCGTAGCCTGTGAAACCTGTACGACGACTGGTATTGTCATGGTGATGGGCGAGGTTACGACTACAGCTACGTACAGAGTAGATGATATTGTTCGCGGTGTTGTATGTGATATTGGTTATGATCGTGCAAAGTATGGCTTTGACGGGAATACATGTGCAGTGATTACGGCACTGCATGCACAGAGTCCGGATATTGCTCAGGGAGTCAATTCGGCACTCGAGGGACGTTTTTCAGGGGAAAATGATATTGGCGCCGGTGATCAGGGGATGATGTTTGGTTATGCCTGCGCAGAAACGCCGGAACTGATGCCGATGCCGATAGCGCTGGCTCACCGTCTGACCCGCCGACTGTCCGAGGTACGCCGGAGCGGTGAACTCAGCTGGCTGCGTCCGGATGGAAAGAGTCAGGTTACGGTCGAATATGAGAATAATCATCCGGTTCGGGTGGATACGGTAGTAATTTCCACACAGCATGCACCGGAAATCGATCATGACATGCTGAGCCAGGAGATTATTGAGAAGGTAATTAAACGTGCCATTCCTGAGGATCTGTTGGACAGCCAGACACGTTTCTTTATCAATCCTACCGGTAAATTTGTCATCGGTGGTCCGATGGGAGACTCTGGTCTGACCGGCCGGAAGATTATTGTGGATACCTATGGCGGTTTTGCAAGACATGGAGGCGGTGCATTCAGCGGCAAGGATCCGACAAAGGTTGACCGCAGCGGTGCCTATGCGGCCCGGTATGTGGCGAAGAATATTGTTGCTGCAGGTTTGGCCAGAGAGTGTGAAATAGAACTTGCTTATGCAATTGGTGTTGCTCGTCCGGTATCATTACTGGTGGATACGAAGGGAAGCGGCATTGTGGATGATGAGATGCTTTCGGAGATTGTGGGAAAAGTATTTGATCTCCGTCCGGCTGGAATTATCAAAATGCTTGATCTTCGCCGTCCGATTTATCGGCAGACCGCAGCTTACGGACACTTCGGCAGAACAGATGTAGATCTGCCCTGGGAACACACCGATAAGGTAGAGGAGCTACGCAGAATGGCCCGCGTATAACGGTCTTGTCTGTCCGTACAGCAGATTTCAGAAGGGTATATGATTATCTGAGTACAGGCTGTGATGTTCTGAAAGAACCTGAAAAGAGAGCTGGCGAAAACAGCTCTCTTTTCAGAATCGGGCGGGACAGATGTGTGCTGTTTTGAGAGTTTTTATTCTGCTGCGGAGAAGGGATTCCACAAAGAAAGGTATTGTTTCTTTGGATGAAATCCGATATAATTGGTATCGCTTAATATGAAAGGAGTGTTCAATTCCAATGAGCTATGAATTACTGAATCTGTTCGGAACGGCAGTTGCTGAAACGGCTGCAGCTGGAACAGGTGATGCTGCAGCAGCGGCAGCTGAGGGAGCCGCAGTCAGTGGTCCTTCTGCATTCATTTATTATGCTGTTCAGCTTGCCCCGATGATCCTGATTTTTGTTGTCTTCTACTTCATCCTGATCCGCCCGCAGCGCAAGAAAGACAAGGAAGCTAAAGCGATGCTGGCCAATCTGAAGGTAGGCGACAACATCTGCACCATCGGTGGTATTCATGCCAAGATTACCGGTATCAAGGATGATACCCTGTATATCGAGGTAGGCAGACAGAAGGCGGAACTTGTGATTGCCCGCTGGGCGGTTCGCAATGTTGAGGAACTTTCTGTGACAAATGATTCGGAAAACCTTATCTGATTGAAATCGGCTGTTCCGCAGGGGACAGCTTTTTTTATATTGAAAATTTGAAATCGGCAAATCAAGACATGAAAAAACCCTCTTCCAGCTGGAAGAGGGTTTGAATGGTTTACTCAGCGCTGTACGGAAGAAGGGCAATAGCGCGGGCGCGCTTGATCGCCTCAGACAGCTGACGCTGATGCTTTGCACAGGTGCCGGTCATACGGCGGGGCAGAATCTTGCCGCGCTCGTTGATGTTTCTGCGCATACGGGAATTCAGATCCCGGAACTCTTTATAGTCGATGTATTCAATCTTATCGACACAAAATGCACATACTTTCCTGCGGGGCTTACGATTCCCGCGGGGATGACGTGCCTGACGATCCTCAGACATGAGTTTCTCCTTTCAGGCCATAGGCCGTTTAATCTCAGCAAATTTAGAACGGAAGGTCATCATCTTCGATTGCTACCGAACTGAACTCAGAATCCTGGGAAGTATAGTTCACAGGCTGGGCTACAGGTGCAGCCACAGGAGCAGCGGGAGCAGCCGGATGATAGTCACCCGAGGATGTAGATGCATTCTGAGAGGAAAGGAACTCAACTTCATCAGCAACGATATCAAACGCATTGCGCTTGGAACCGTCCTGAGCTTCATACGTACGGGTCTGGATGGAACCTGTAACGGCCACCTTGCGTCCTTTACTCAGATATTTGCTGCACAGCTCTGCGAGCTGCCTCCAGGTAACGATGTTAAAGAAATCCGTTTCCTGGACACCATCGGCGCGGCGACGGCGGTTTACTGCAATACTGAAGTTGCAGACCTGAATGCCCGTAGTAGTTGTTCTGATCTCAGGATCTCTGGTAAGATTACCAATTAAAAAAACTTTGTTCATGAATAGCCCTCGTCAATACTACAATAACATTTCTCGGGGGAGACAGGGAAAAATTACTCCTCTACAGGAGCAGATTCTGCTGCCTCGACAGATGCCTCAGCGGGAGCCTCTGCTTCCTCGACGGGTGCGGCTGCACGGACCGGACGCGGCTTGACGCTGTGCTTCTTATCGATCAACCTGACGATCTGAGAACGGATGATGCTCTCATTGTTGCCGAGATTACGGGAGAGTTCCTTGGGC
>CACXHF010000258.1 GCA_902767305.1 uncultured Eubacteriales bacterium | reverse complement strand
TATTTATTTTCTGCCGGAACGCTCCGGCGGATTGACAAAAAACAGTCAGGGACGGCCTTCCGGATTGATGTTGATCGCCCGGATCTTTTCCGGATCAACCTTGGGCTTCCGGTCGGGTGTCAGCAGTCCGTTGATTTCCTGCATGACGTCGGTCAGCTGGGTATAGCAATATCCCTGGCAGTAGGGAAGGCGGCGGATGGCATCCGTGACGGAGGCAAAGCGCCGGAGGAAGGCATCCTCACCGGTCACCTTGTCGTGGTATCCCCAGGTCTGCATGCCGCCCATGTCCTCCTGGATGCCGATATTGTCAAAGGCAATGCCGCCGTACTCGGTAATCATGAACGCTTCCCTGCCGGTGGGGGTAAATCCCTCGGCATAGCAGGGCCGGACATCACAGGCATGCTGTTCCACCGCTTCGCGGCTTTCAAAGTGCTTTGCGAGAACCTCACCCTCTGCGGCATAGTCGTGCAGGGCGCAGATGTCGGTATTGACCTGCTCCCAGCCGTCATTGGAGGAACACAGGCGTGTGCCGTCGAGGGATTTGGTCAGGTAGTAGAGCATCTGCGCCGTGGCCTGCTGACGGCGGTCGGTGTAGATGTTGCGGACTCCCCAGCTCTCGTTGAGCGGGACCCAGCAGATCAGGCACGGATGGTTGTAGTCGCGGCGGATAAAGTCCGTCATGGTCCGGGTCAGATTGCTGACGGTATCATCGGAATAGTCATAGGCAGAGGGCAGTTCACCCCAGACCAGGAGACCCATGCGGTCTGCCCAGTAGTAGTACCGCGGATCCTCCACTTTCTGGTGTTTCCTGGCACCGTTGTATCCGAAGGCCAGCGTCAGGCGGATATCCTCCCGGATGGCATCATCCGAAGGGGGTGTCAGCAGCGAATCCGGCCAGGTACCCTGGTCCAGAATCATCCGCAGATAGATGGGACTGTTGTTGAGGTAGATCTTCCCGTTGCGGACTTCGACTTTCCGCATGCCGAAATAGGTGCTGACATGATCGATGACCTGATCCTCCATGAGCAGCTCACAGGAAAGATCATAAAGGTCCGGATGCTCCGGTGACCAGAGATGCACCGGATCCAGATTGCCGGAGAGAATCAGGTCTGCCGGAATGCGGGTGATCCGGTCGGTGACCGTGGTCGTGACGGTCCGCCGGACCTCTCCGTTGTAGGAAACAGAGAGACGCAGGAGCATCGGCTGGGAAATCTGCCGGTTCAGCGTGACCTCTGCGGTGAACAGGTGCCGGTCAATGTCCGGGGTCACATGAATTCCGGTCATCCGGATTCCGCCCGCGGCCTCCAGATAAACGCTCTGCCAGATGCCGCTGACCGGTGTATACCAGCAGCCCATGAGTCCGCGGTTCCAGTACTGCTTGCCGCGGGGCTGGGTGGTATCCGGATAATCCTCCACGCGCAGGGTGAGATCGTTGACCCCTTCCTGAAGGGCAGGGGTGATATCGATTTCAAAGGGGGTATATCCGCCCTTGTGCATGCCGGTCATGATGCCGTTGACATAGACCTGACAGGAAAAGTCCACGGCGCCGAAGCGGAGGAGGATATGCTGTCCGCGCATCTCCTCCGGAACGGTAAAGGACCTTCTGTACCAGAGGATCGGATGAATCTCATCTGTCGGTCCGATGCCGCTCATCTTTGTCTGATAGGCGAAAGGAACCTGAATGGTCAGGGGAAGCGTTTTCCCGGGAACATACCATTTTTCAGCAAGACCGATGTCGCCGTCATCAAATGCAAACTGCCATTCACCGTTCAGACTGAAAAAGGTATCCCGGACAAAATCCGGTCTTGGATGTACCTCTCGCGAAAAGGTGGTCAAAGCAGATTCCTCCTTTTATTTCAATATTTATGTATCAAACATCCTCTATATTCCATAAACGTTAAAAAGATGTCGGAAAAACAACCAAATCTGTCGAACAACTTTCAAAATGAATTGTAATGGTGCACAATTTAAAAGTCAATAGTTTATGAATCATATTACAAAACCTGGAGAAATCCAGGATTTACCTCTATATTTTTTGAAATAAACATTGATTCATCATTCCGTAACGGGTATAATCCGGAGTATGAATGAAACCTGACCGGGCAGGCCCGTTCAGGGAAAGGGGATTGTCATGAACGAGATTCAGGGAAAGCATGCGGACCTGTCCGTCCGCCGTCCGGAGTCCCTTACCCGCATCGCCAGGGCGCTTTCATCGGAGATCCGGGTCAGCATTCTGGCCGAGCTCGGCCGGTCCAGCCGCAGTGTGGGGGAACTGTCGAAGATCCTGAACGTTCCCATGTCCTCCATGGCGGTCGCGATAAAAACGCTGGAGGAAGCGGGGCTGATCCGGTGCGACTATCAGCCGGGGGCGCACGGATCGCTCAAGATCTGCAGCAGGAAGCTGGATACGGTTTCCATTGAACTGTTTGATTCGGAAGCAGTGAATGAAAAGGAAATGGTGACCATTGAGATGCCCATCGGCGGATATTCCCTGGCCGGGGAAATTGCGCCGACCTGCGGGATTCTCAATGAACAGATGCCCATCGGGGCGATGGACATCCCCAGAGTTTTTTATTCGCCGAGACGTTTTTCCGCGCAGCTGATCTGGTTTTCCCGGGGATACCTGGAGTACCGTTTTACGACGATCGGAGAGTGGATCAATGAAGCGGAAATCGAATGGGTGGAGCTGTCCTTTGAAGCCTGTTCGGAGGCGCCCATGTACCGCAATCCCTGGCCCAGCGATATCTATGTGGAAATCAACGGCATCCGGATCGGAACATGGACCTGTCCCTGTGACTGCGGCGGCCGGCAGGGGCATCTGACGCCGTCCTGGTGGGAGACAACCAGCACGCAGTTCGGTTTTCTCAAGTTCTGGCGGGTGACCAGGGACGGAACGTTTCTGGATGACCAGCCGCTCTCCGGTGTAAAGATTGAGGATCTGAATCTGGGGAATCTTGACTGCGTCCGGGTAAGGATCGGAGTGGATCCGGACTCAGAGAACGTGAACGGAATCAATCTGTTCGGGGAAAAGTTCGGCGATCATCCCCAGGCGCTGGTCATGAAAGTGGGATACCGGTTCTGAAAAACGGCCAAAGAAAAAAGAAGCCCGGACGGGCTTCTTTCTTTTTGGAATCAGCAGTTTCTGAGCGGATACTGCACCTTGATGGTCCGGATACGGAACGGGGTAAAGACAAGGGGTTCCTGAACGTCAAGCGGCTTCAGCTCCTCCTCCAGCATATTGCATTCGTGGAGAGCAAGAACCGGATGGCTGAAGAGGAGGCGGGTCGATGCATAGCCGCCGGCCGCTTCATAAAGACGCAGAATATAGGCGTTCTGAACGTCCTCGCAGGGCTTGACCGTTTCGATGACAACATTTCTGTTCTCCGTCCGGCACAGGCCGGCGGAAAAAGCCTCCGGAACGGTGAAAAGCGGGTAGTTGAATTCATAGGCCGGCTGGATCACCGTTTCGGCTGAAAAGCCGCCTGTATGGGGGTACAGGGCATAACGGCAGAAGTGGAGGCCTTTGTCACCTTCCCGGTCAGGGCGGCAGCCGCCCTTGTGCAGACTGAGATGCATGCTTCCTTCAAGGACCGAGATGCCGTATTTGCTGTCATTGAGCAGGGCAATGCCGTAGTTGTTTTCGGAGAGATCGGAATACTTGTGATTGCAGACCTCAAAGCGGGCCTTTTCGTAGGAGGTGGAGCGATGATTGGAACGCCGCAGGCAGCCGAACTGAATCTCATTGCGGACACCGTCGGCGATGAGGGTCGTGTCAAAGGCCGCCTTGAGGAACCGGTGATCCTCCTGCCAGTCCATGCAGGTGTCAAAGGTAATGAGCGGTGACCGGGCATCAAAGACCATATCCTGCGTAATCCGGGTCCGTTCCGTCAGCTTCCAGACGGAGCGGATGCGGCATTCCACCGGCCCCATGGAGACCAGTTCCCGGGAAAGAAGGGTGCCGGCAGGCTGGAACTTCTCCTCCGTGTCTGCGTCCAGGTCCCAGTTGTCCCACTGGGCCGGGAGATCCTCTGCCAGAAGGAAGGTATTGAACGGCAGACCGCCGACCAGTTCGCGTCCGGTCCGCAGATCGGTCATGGAGGAGATGGCGCCCGACGGACTGAAATGGATGCGGGCAAACGGCGTTGTCAGCGTATCCCCGTGCAGGGTAAACGGAATCTGCGGAAGATCCCCGTTCCGGTCCGGCGTACCCTCCTCCCCGGAGGGGAGAATGTCCTGAGGGTCGGAAAGGGTGCAGAGCGGCGGAATCCGGATGCCGGCAACGGCGGTGCAGGCATTTCCGCGGATATCCGTATAGGACTGCTGAATTCCGGCAGAAAAAGGCCAGCTGCCTGTAAAATGCAGGGTATCCGACCGGAAAAACGGGGAAGGATTGAACAGAACGGTCTGGCCGGAGGGTGAGTGGAAGGTTTCAAGGAGCAGCTGTTCTGCCTCGTCAATGGTCCGGGAGACCGCTGCGCGGGCTTCCTCGTGGGCAGAGTGAATGCAGGTGCCGGGGAGCAGATCGTGGAACTGATGGATCAGAAGCTGATTCATCAGCGGCTGAACCGGTGCAATATCGGCCGCTGTTCCGGTTTTTACCGCCCGCAGGACGATGGACAGTTCAAGATTGTGAAGGGCGATTTCACAGAACCGGTTGTTGTGCTTGATTTCATGCTGGTTGGTCAGTGTTCCGCGGTGGAGTTCCAGATACAGTTCATCCGCCCAGACACTGGGACGTTCCAGATCCGCCTCAAGCTGCTGCATGAAATTCGAGACCGTGGTGTAGCCGCTGCGGGCAACCCCCTGCAGATCGCCAAGCCGGCGGGCCATTTCCAGCATTTCAAACTCCGGTCCGCCGCCGCCGTCTCCCTTGCCGAAAGAAAACAGACGCCGGTTTGAGACCCGTTTTTCCCGGATGCCCTCAATGCCGGAAGTTTCCTTTTCATACATTTCCGGACTTGGTCCCTGATGCGTCCGGTTGAGGTGGGTGAGAACCCGGGTTCCGTCAATGCCCTGCCAGAGGAACGTGGTCAGAGGGAAGGGATTGGTATCGTTCCAGGACATCTTGGTCGTGAGGAAATAACGGACACCGCAGCCTTTCATGATCTGCGGAATGGCGCTGGAATAGCCGAATGTGTCAGGCAGCCAGAAGCAGTCCGAGGTATAGCCGAAGTATTTTCGGGTAAAGCGCTGTCCCCAGAGAAACTGACGGATGAGCGTCTCACCGCCGGTCAGATTGCAGTCGCATTCGACCCAGACGCCGCCGTTGGGCTCATAGCGGCCCTCGGAAACACGCCGGCGGATGCGTTCAAACAGTTCGGGATAATGCCGGCGGATCCAGTCGCTGTGAAAAGCGGAGGACTGAATGAACCGGTATTCCGGATATTCTTCCATGAGGTTGAGAACCCCTGCATAGGTCCGGGCGCATTTTTTTTCGGTTTCGCTCATGGGCCAGAGCCAGGCGGTATCCATGTGGCTGTGCCCGATGAGTCCGATAAACGGCGCAGTACTGCCGTTCTTTTTTGCCAGCTGTTCCCTGAGCAGCGGTGCCGCTGCGGCAAGTCCTTCCCGGAAAGCCGGGATACCGCAGCAGTCCGGATCGTAACGGAGAACCAGATGGGCGTGATACAGGGCATTTTCCAGTTCTGCACGGCGGAAATCCGTTTCCGGCAGGGCGGACCGGAGGGAGAGCAGGGTACGCAGGTCAAACAGGAAATCCGTAAACTGTTCATCCCGGATCATGACCGAAGCGTTTCCGGTTTCCCACGTATAGTCAGGCAGCCGTTCCTCGCTGAGAGGGTGATTGCCCGGAACATCATGCCAGGCATAGCACTCCAGCATGAAATCATAGGTTTCACCGCCTGCAGCCTTCTCCGCAAAGCGGTTGCACCAGTGGTTTCCGTGGGAAGATTCGACAAATTTGGCGGCATAATTGGAATGAATGCATCCGTTGACCCAGAGGGTTGCCTCATAATAGCGCATCTCCGGCATCAGGTAGAGGGCCCGGCCGCTGAGCTCCTCCGGGACGGTATAGCTGAGGTGAAACCATCCGTAAACCCCTTCGCCGCCCCAGCGGCTGCCGGGCGCGGTAAACAGTTCTGCGTCGGGGGGTGTATGGAGGGGTGTCCGGGTTTCATAAATTCCCAGGACGCGGGCGGTTCCGACAGGCTGGAACATGCGGGCATAGAGAGTGTCACAGAGTCGTTCGAGTTTTCGTATGGTCTGATTCAAACCTGGATCTGTAATCATACGGCTCCTCCTTTTTCAGCACACGGTCTCCTGACCGCAGCCGTTTATGATCTCAGACACATTATACAGGAAATCAGAGGGATTGTGTCGGAATCTTTCTGCAATCTGACAGGAACCGGGGACACAGGTGCAAAACAGAAGACGGCTGTGATATACTTTAAGCGGCGCCGGACTTCCTCCGCATGGACAGTCGGCATTGTATCAGAGCTCCGGTGCCGGATGACAAGTGAGGTTGAAAGACAGAAAAATGACAGATACGGCTCGGATTCGCGCGATGTTTTTGGCGGCCGCAGCAGCACTGGGTCTGCTGGTGCTGGTTCTTCTCAGTCAGCCGCTTTATGATGACGTGGATAATTACACGGTGGCACTGGTCGTAAACGGACTCTTTGGAAAAGATAACGGCTGTCAGTACACGCATGTACTGCTCAACCGTCTTTTACCGGTTCTCACGATGCTTTTTCCGGATGCAGATGTGTTTACCCTGCTGGGCAGAGTGCTGATCATCCTGGCTTTTGCTCTGCTTCTGTACATGACCGGCACCCGGACACGCAGCAGAGTGCTTTCCGGACTGCTGTTTTCGTTTTTCCTGTTCCTCTCCGTCTGCATTTCCCTGTTTACGGGGAACTACGGCATTCAGGCGATTTTCTTTGCCGGTACAGGCGTGACGCTGCTTCAGCTCGCGGGCGGCGGAAAAAAGAGCACGGCGGCAGCCGTTTTCGGCTGTCTGTTTCTGATATTCGGATTTCTGTGGCGGCTTCAGGTTTCCCTGCTGTTTCTGCCCTTTCTTCTCCTTGAGGCGGTCTGCGGGAAAAGACAGGGCGGAACGGCAAAACGTGCAGGGATTCCGCTTCTTCTGATCCTCCTGCTGTTTGCCGTTCAGACGGTTGAGGAGCAGCGGGAGCCGCTGGCGTCCTCTCTTGCCTATGACCGTCCCAGAATCCGCTATCAGGATTACGGTGCGAAGGACTGGCAGGAGGCAGAGGCGGATGCGCAGGCACTGGGCATTACGCATGCCGAGTATGAGATGGCAGATCAGTGGCTGCTCCTGGATACCGGCAGTATTACCGCCCGGAAACTTCAGGAGATTGCCGGCATCAGTGCAAAAACGGATTATCCGCTGACCCCGGAGGGACTTACTGAAGCGGCAAAGGTGCTCAGATGGTACTTTGTCGGTGAAAGCGGGTTTAATTACGTCTGGCTTTTCGGTCTCGTGCTGGGAGCTCTGGCGGTTATTTCTGCTGCACCCGGACTGCTCCGCCGCATTCAGCCGCTGCTGATTCTCCTCGGCGGTCAGCTGATCATTTTCATTTATCTGATTGTTGGCCGTGCGCCCATGCGCCTGATCCATTCTGTCTATCTGGTGCAGAGCTTTGCGCTGCTGTGGGAAGGACTGGCAGTCCGGGAAAATGTACAGGGACGGCGCAGAACCGTACGTACCGGTGTTCTCTGTTTCCTCGTGGGACTGTTCGGGGTCAGCGGACTGTTTTCTCTTGCCGGGTCCGGATTCCGGCGTCCGCAGCTGTCTCTGAATGCCCGGGTCGGCGCGGATGACGCGGATCTCCGCGTTTCAGATGAAGAGGGAATCATTGTATGGGACAACTGGGGTCAGGGATTCAACCGGCCGCTGATGAGGCAGGGAAAGCTGCCGCCGAAGGAAATGCTGATGCGGCAGCTGCCGGCCGGGGACTGGATTTACGGGCAGTCGTATTTTCAGCATTTTCTGGAGGAGATCGGCATGCCCAATCCCTACGAGGCGCTCTTTGATCATCCGCATATGTATTATGCGGTCGCCGGGGAAACGGCACTGAATCTGTATGCGGAGCATACCCCCGGATTCCGGGCAGAACCTGCAGGAGAGGTTTCCGGAATTCCGGTATATCGGTTCAGGCGGGTGAAGCCGGAATAGGTTTTCAGGGAATTCAGAGGGAAAGCGGTTCCGCATATGAGCAGGAATCGTTTCGGAAAGTGTCCGGAAAGCGTGAACATTTCCCTTGACACCCGGTTTTGATTTTCTATAATGATGTTCCGACGGCGGAAGGACCGGGTTCAGAGAATACCGGACTTCAGCCGGGGAGTTACATTCTTGGAGGCGGAATATGTCCGGAAATATATA
>CACXHF010000257.1 GCA_902767305.1 uncultured Eubacteriales bacterium | reverse complement strand
GACATTGTCTAAGGCTTTGACACCTGGGAAGGTCTTCGTAATATTTTTCATTTCCAGCAGATAATTCTTCGTCATGGTTCTCCTCCAGTGTTTCCATAGAATGGAAATAATGGATTATCCGTAATTTTAAATGATGCAGGCGGGCGAACCCGCCCGCCTGCATCGCGCATGGTTTTGTGAAGAATTACTGAATGTCTTCCAGTTTGTAGTAACCGGAGTCGATCAGCAGTTCCTTATAGTTGTCGGCGCTGCCAAATACAGGCTCGCACAGGAAGGAAGGAACAGTGATTACATTGTTGTTGTAGGTGGTGGTGTCGTTGACGTCGACGGTCTCACCGCGGATGATCTGGCCGACCATCTTGACGACCTGAGCAGCCAGCATACGGGTATCCTTGAATACGGACATGCTCTGCTTGCCTTCGATCATCTTCTTCACGTTGGATTTGTCGCAGTCCTGACCGGTGATGATGGGCCATTTGCCGTCATAGTTGTCCTCAAGAGCATTGATGACGCCCATAGCGGTGGAGTCGTTGGAGCAGAGCCATACATCGATGTCGGAGCCGTCTGCATAGAAGGAAGAGAGGATGCTGCTGGCACGGTTCTGGGCAACTTCAGTCTTCCAGGTGGGGGTAGCAACATCGTTGAACTCGAGCTGGCCGGACTTGATGACCAGTTTGCCGGACTCGATATAGGGTTTCAGAACATCAATAGCACCATTGTAGAAATACAGGGCGTTATTGTCGCCGGGGTCGCCGGCAGTGACTTCCAGATTGAAGGGGCCTTCAGCGGTATCCAGCTGGAGAGCGTCTTTCACGAATGTTCCCTGAACGGTGCCGACTTTGTAGTTATCAAAGGTGGCATAGTAGGAAACAGCATCGGATTCCATGATCAGGCGGTCATAAGCGATGACCGGCACATTCTTTTCCTTGGCCAGGTCAAGGGCGGAACCCAGAGAAGAGGCCTCGATGGCGGAGATGACAACAACGTTGCAGCCGTTGTTGATCATGTTGGTTACCTGGTTCAGCTGCTGCTGAACATCGTTGGCGGCGAACTGCAGATCAACGACATAGCCGGCTTCGGTCAGCATCTTCTGCATGTATTCGCCATCCTGGTTCCAGCGCTGCAGGTCTTTGGTCGGCATGGATACGCCGATCTTTTCACCGTCAGCAAGAACCGCCATGGCTCCACAGACCATCAGGACGCACAGGAGAATCGCGAGAATCTTTTTCATACGGGTACACTCCTTTTTTATTTTTTGCTGCGAGCAGAACCGCCCACAACTTGATTACCGATATCCTATCAAATAATAAATAGAATGTCAATGCAGAAAATGGCATGTATTAATAAAATCCTATAACTTTTTTACGACAGAACATACATACTTCCTCGATGGGCGTTGTTTTGGACTCCGGGGCCGTTTTCCGTGTCTTGAAACTGTCACGACATGAACATACTGACTGCATCGAAGGACTGTGAAGTACATCCTCACTAGATTAAACCGGAATGAACCGCCGGCCGGCAAAGTGCTGTTCCGTCGATATTTACATCACTTGAGACGATATCCGGCGGTTTTCCGGAGGGATCATGAAACAGGACTGCCCGGAGCGCTGAGATAAACCGTGAGCGAATGGAAAAACAGAAGATGCACTGCGGTTTATTCAGGAATGATTATTAACGGCGATGCCTGGTGCATGATCTGTGCTCTCAAAGTCCGAACATCGGTGCACGGGTACCGGACTTGTTGCAGCTGTCAGGATGAAGAATATGATGAAACGGGAGGATCCCGGCCGGATGTAGAGCAGATTCAGACGGATATGAGCCGTAAAATCTTCATGCTGCACAGAACAGACGATATTCACAGTCGGTCAAAATGCAATTCAAGTACGCCTTTATTCCGGATTTACGCTTGTATGGGTGTTCCGGGAACAAAGAAATTCTGCTATAATGTGAAAGACTTGAAAACTCTGGCCTGAGGAACTTAATTAGGTGAGGAGTGTACTGCTGCGAAGCGGTTTTGTTCAGTCGTTGTTTCACGAGACGGAAAGAATCTTCTCAAAAGGCATTGCTTTAAAAAGTGTCCTGTAAGCAAATCCCTGGATCTATTCGAGGAGGATGAATCATGATCGCAGTAAAACACACGTTCCGTTTGATTTCATGCATTTTGTTAATGGCATTGTTTGCTGGATGCGCATGGGCGGACCAGACAGAGGAGACCATTAAAGCCGATAATCCCTATATGGCTGCGGCGATCAGCGAAGCTCTGGATGGAATCCGTAACGGGCACGGCGGACCATTTGGCAGTGTGATTGTCAAAAATGGTGAAATTGTTGGCCGGGGACATAACATGGTTTTGGGCCGTAATGATTCTACCGCACATGGAGAGATAGAAGCGATTCGAAACGCAGAAAAACAAATGGGCAGCTATGATCTGTCCGGGTGTATTCTGTATACGACAGGGGAACCCTGTCCCATGTGCCTTTATGCATGCCTCTGGGCAAATATAGATGCTGTCTGCTATGGCTGTACGATTGCAGATAACGCTGACATTGGCTTCAGGGACGAAGCTTTTGATCAGATGGACGGCAGCAGAGGGCAATGGTCTGAGTATCTGACCTGTATCGACCGTGATGCCTGCCTGCAGCTGTTTCAGCTGTATAAAGAAATGGAACACATAATTTATTAACAGAAAGCGGGGATCAGACCCCGCTTTCTGTCAGTCAGTTTATTTCAATAACAGTCCGCTGATTACACATGCCAGAAACACAGACGGGCTATGCGGTCTTTGGCATATGCATCAGCCTGTACAGGTTTCACCAGAAAGCCGGGTGCTGCAATGCACGTATGTTCTGTTTCCTTTCAAAGTGCACTCTGTAACATACTTATTCGTTTGGCAGCTCCTGTGTTCCGAATCCATTCGGCAATTCTGAAATATCCGATTTTCTCTGCGGATAGGATTCGCGCAAAAGCAAATAACGCTTGCATCTCCTGCATCTTATGATATAATGAAGACAAGATTCACAGCCCTCAGTCGTCTTTTTAGAAAAAAAGAAAATGGCATAATTAATGAAAAAAAGGGGTTGACAGGAATGCAGAGGTCCGCTACGCTCAAGCAAGCAAGCAAGCAAGCAAGCAAGCAAGCAAGCAAGTAAGGTATAACTGCGCCTTTTTTCACTTTCATACACAAAATCTGCCGTCAGATGATGGAGCAATCATGCTCTTTTATCTGACGGCTTTTTGAACTGTGAAAGGGGGGAATCCGCACAGATATAACCGGGAGTTCAGGCTTCGCACAATCACCGAATTTTTATGACAGAGTAAAAGGAGAAAAAACATGAAAAAAATACTTATAATGATCATGACATTCGCAATGCTCCTGATTTTGTGTGTTTCAGTAGTTGCCGAGACCGGCAATGACAAAATTACCGAGGATGATATTAACGCTCTGATGGATGCACTGGGCAGTCTAATTGAGGAATCCGGCAGAGAAACGACTCACACAATCACCAGCGCCGCGTTTCCGTACTATGAGGGTGAAAGCGAGCCGAGCACAGAACTGACGCTCTATTTCCTGGACGGCGTGAATGACCTTCCTTACATTGAGGCCAAGGATCTGCTGTCGCTGATGACAAGCACCTATCACAATACTGTAGATTTTTCGCTCACGACGGACGGTCCTGTCGTGACCTACAGCAGATTCAACAAACTCTATGATACGGATGTACCCCTGAACATTGATTTTGACAAAAACGTCATGACCTTTGCGGACTATAACCTCTTCGCTATGCGGGCTGACCAGTCCACGATGCTGGACCTGACCAGCATCATTACGGAGGACGGCGCAGAACTTCTGCAGAAAGTCGGCACAGGCGTGCTGAATCGCCGCGGCGACACTTTTGAGATTGACCTTGGAGCCTACGGAATCGACCTCATCATGCAGGACGGGCTGTACCTGATCCCGCTGCAGACGATCGCTGATATTCTCATTGCACCAACTTGGCTGGAGAGTATCTATTTTAACGGGGAGTGTTTGATCAGGGCTGATAATATGTCCGTATCACAGTACAAGGAAATGTACTATTCGGTCCCCACGGGCGAGCGCAGCGCAGCCCTGGCGGAGTATGGCTATGCAGAACTCTGCATGATGCTCGATACTTTGTACGGCCTGAAGGAAGATCATAAAATCACGAGCTTTGACCAGCTGTTCAAAGAGGTCGGCTTCCGCGATCTTCTGAAGGGTACGAGCGCGGTCGACGCTGACAAGGCAATATACCGTCTGATTACCGAATATCTCGACGATGTTCACAGCAACTGGTATAACTTTTCTTACCTGACGGGTGAGATTGATTACTCGGCGACTGGCACCTCCCGTGCCCGCGTCGTAGACGCACGGGCACGTTACCTGGGTGCACGGGCGAAGGCTTACCCCGACGGCGTCCCCGGCTATGAGGAAGTGGGCAACACAGCTTACATCACCTTTGATGAGTTTACTGCACAGCTTACCGCGAAACCGTACTATGAAACAGATAACACCATGGATCTTGGGGATACTATTGGCCTGATCATGTATGCCCATGAGCAGATCACCCGCGAGGGCAGTCCTATCGAGAATGTGGTTATCGACCTGAGCTGTAACGGTGGAGGCGATGCTAATGCCGCGGAATTTATTATCTCTTGGTTCCTGGGTGTGGG
>CACXHF010000256.1 GCA_902767305.1 uncultured Eubacteriales bacterium | reverse complement strand
CAAAATCAACCTCAAATACGCCGATTCGCATAGCTTACTCCTCCTCAAAAGTAATCAGCAGTGAACAGCTTCCTGCTACAGGCAGAGGAATTACTGTCTCTGCAGATATTTCCACCCCGGATTCATCTGGCTGACAGGTCAGACTGGCAAAACCATGCATATATCGATCTGTCATTTTCAGGATCAGCTGATTATCCCTGATTAAGACTGATAGAGCTCCACCCTCATCTGTCAGATCCCGGCAGTCTTCAGAGCAGTTCATGATGTATTTTTTTCCGGCACCGACTATCTCAAGTGTATCTTCCGCAAAAAGATAGCCCGTTTCTGTCTGCATCAATTCGATGATAAGGACACCATCCTCAGAAGATTCTTCTGAGGCAGGATCAATACCTGCTACTGCTGCATATTCCATGCCTTCTGTTTCGAACAAAGATCTGACGGCCTGTTTCTGCCGTTCCAGGGCAAAACGAAAATCATTCGCTTTATTCATCAGGTTCCGGCAGGTTTCACACTCCGCCACATGACGAAGGATCTGCATCTCTTCGTCTTCAGTTGCCTTTCTGCCGAAATATCTGATCCATTGATTCTTATTAATATGTTCTGACATTTTCAGTCTCCTTTCGTTCCTTCCTTATTCCGGTCTTTGACACGCGTAAAGTTTAGCTTTTTCCGGATCCTATCCTGGATATCATTCTTTCGGTTCGCTAATTTGGCTGCTGTCAGGCCGTTAACTGTTCTGTCTCCACCTTCTTTTTCGATTCTCTGACGAAAAAGAAGCATCCATCCAGGGTTCATATCATTGTCTGCCAACATAGTTTCCATCTTTGCAATAATCTGAAGCATCGGACTTTGATTCAACTGATTTGCATAATCTTCCATTGACTGTTTTTCCCCGAATGTTTCATTCAGGATGACATATGCCACTGCTGCCAATGTTTCCGAATCGTTTGGAAGGCTTAAGAGTTCCTGTAATGCATATCTTGCAAAGTCGGATAGTACAGCTTGCTGTTCTGGCCCTGGATCACGGCTCGAAGTATGTTCGCCGACAGTTACAGAGTTTTTTTCATTGCTTTTTATCGGGCGATCAAGAGAATCGACATAAATATATTTTCCTTTTACAACTGTGGGTTTTTTCCCCATTTTACGGTCTCTGACCTGCAGCATGTTTATTAAAATGAGTTTTATGGCCAATTTCACTTTCTCATTAGGAGTATAATGCGGTCCGTCAGAATCAGGATCGTTCCTGGGTTCTGAAAGAAAGCGGTCCATATTTTGCCACATCCTGATCCATGCTTCCGAGGCATAGTCCTGGAAATCCTCTTTTGTTACATTCTTAAAATGTTTTCCATATTTCCAGATAATGATCCGGCATATCTGTTCAACCTGTTCCTTCAGCAGTTTTGCAGCCTCATCCCGGTCTGCAATCCAGAGGTGTTTCATCTTCCGAAAGAATTCATCTGAACCAAACCCTGTGGATATCAAAGTGCCCATAGATTACCTCCTCTCACATATACGAACATGAATTTCTGTCAATTCTCCGCCAGACATCTGAATATTAATTGACCTATATTCGGTGCGCATCAAAGTGCTTAAGGCTATAATGAAGCATCAATCAGAGTTGTTCTGCCTCTGG
Organism: uncultured Eubacteriales bacterium; assembly: GCA_902767305.1. Lineage (GTDB taxonomy): Bacteria > Bacillota > Clostridia > Christensenellales > Aristaeellaceae > Ventricola. Next base: position 8,361 of record CACXHF010000256.1, on the reverse strand, counting down.
TTACTTAACATTTCCTTTTAGTCGGATTCTTTTGCTTCTCTGTTCAGCTTTCTTCGCTCCGATCTTGCGCAGATTTTTTTGTTTGTTCGCCATGATTTTGCTCGGTGCCAAAAGTCAGTGAAATGAACACGTGTATCAAGCTTTTTGTAATTGGATTTCTTCATATTCTTGTTTCCTTTATTTGCCTTTCATCATGATTTCACAAAATCCCATCATTTATATATAACCCATATTATTATCAATTCTCCGTTGACTGAAAAATATTTTTTTTACCGGAGATTTTTATGTTTCCGGGGTTGGATTATATGGAAGGATATCATAAAGAATCCTTCAATTCAAGAAACGGAGAATACATGATGGAAGCCAAAGCAACAATAAAACGCACCTGTGGCTGGAATGAGGAATCTTTCCTTATTACCAGTAACAACATAATTACACATTTGCTGCCCGGAGAAGAAATCCTGTACCGTCCGGAAACCGGTCATAAGCTGATCTCGTTCAGCAGGAGGCAGAAAGCCTGGATGCCGGCAGGCACCGGCAATATTGCAGACCGCAGTGGAAATACCTGGGGCGGGTTTCTTACCATATATTGCTCATTAAGGTCCCCCCGCAGATTTGTTATCAACAACACTGCAGCTTTATTCTGGGGAGAATCAGCAGAAAACATCCTGACTGCATATATGCGCCGGATCCTGACAGATGTTATGGAAAACATTATAAACACTCCGGCGTGGAACGGAACTGAGCTTGATAAGCAGCAGTTGTGGACTGACATCGAGAAAAAGATCCGCCAGAACCTCCGGAGCAATGGATGGGAGGCAGATATTGTCAGGCCAGGTGCAATCATCCGGACTGGAAAGGAAGTGTGATAGCATGAGAGAAAAACTATGGCGCATAATTCACCAGTTGGATCTGCGAATTGACAGTATAAATGATGCGCTTCTTCTGACATTGGCGGCAGGTATCCGTGAATGCCTGGTGGATATGTTGAAAGATCATGCTGCAGGCCTGGTGTGTGACGAGTGGGGGAAATCCTGTCTTACCATGCTCAGTAATGCTTTTATGAAACGGACCGACAGAGAGAAAATCTTGTATTTCCTGAAATTGACAGAAGGACCGGATACTTCGCTTTGTGAAAGCATAGATGTTGAAACCCCAGAGGAAATGCGTGCCCTGTGTGAAATGCAGCGTGACCGGATCTGCTTTTTTCAGGCGATGAAACCGCTCCGGAGCACTATGATCCGGCAACTGCCGGAAGCAGAGCGCATAGAGGAAGAACAACGGGCAGGAACGCGGGAAACAATGCTGAATGAACAGTTTGATAATCTCCTTATGCTTTATCAAAAAGCTTCTATCATGCAACAGAATAGTTTCCACAGCAGGCAATTTCAGCTTTCTCTCCGGAATGAACTTCCGGAAAAAATAAAACAGGAATTAACAGAAAAAGCGACACAGATCCGGATAAACCAGGACTATCTGCAGAACAGTCGGGAAGATTTTGACAAATTTTATACTGAACAACGGATTTTTGGGGAATATCCCGGTTATTTGATGTGTAAGGACACTGAGAGGAGGATGAAAACCCATGCGAATCAGCGAACTTCGGCAGAAAAAGAGGAATGCCGAGATCAGGAAGGAAATCAGGAATCGTCTGCTCTTCAAACAGCGCATCCGCAGTATGGAGACTGGCGAGAAAAACATGCGCCAGGTTATAGAATCCATGAAACAGAAAGCGATTGAGGCGGAACGTTCAGGAGACCATCATTCCGCAATACGCTTTGCATCAGAAGCTGCCAGGATCAGCAAACAGCTCCGCGTTACCAGTGATATGAAGGATACTATTATGGGTGTCCATGCAGTCAGTGACAGTACCCGGTCACTGGCCGGAATCATGAAAGATGTCAATGAAATGGCAGGCAGTTCGGGGCTTCTTGGAGCAGAAGATATGGCTGAGATGCAGATCAGTATGGAAGCGGCCCGGGAGAATATGGATTATCTGATGGAAACATCGGGAGAGATATTTAACAGTCTGACGGAAGAATCTCCCAAGGATAACCGGGAAGACGGCGAGAATGCACTGAAATCAATTATGAAAAGTGCCGAACGGGTCAAGCGAAAGAACCTGCTCATGGAAACTGCAAAAAAACTGGATGAAATCACCAGAAACCGTACAGAAGAATAAAAAACAGGAGGGTGTAAAAAATGTTTAGTATCAGAAAGCTCCTCGGGATCAGGACAGAGGCAGAAAAAGCACGTGAAAAGGAAATGGCCTATCGCATGAAAGTCGCTCAGGCACGCCGGCAGACCAATGGTATTCGCCGGAAAAGTGAAGATGCCAGACGACTGGCCATTGAGTATGAAAAGAATGGAGAGCACGAAAAGGCTGTTTCTGCTGCACTTCAGGCACAGAAGAGCAGCAAGATCGCTGCTGCGGCCGACAACCAGATCCAGCAGTGTACAGACATTCATGAGATGGCAAAAACCCAGAAAGCCATGAAAGAGATCATGGACACCTGCAAGGATCTGAGCGTCGGTATTATTGAGCTGGCAGATATGGAAGGCGCCATGACCTCCCAGGCAGAAAATGAAGAAGCGATGACTCAACTGGTCGACACCCGCGAACAGATGGAAATGTTTATTGAGGGTATTGAAGATGGAGTAACCCGGGAAGCCCGTAATACGGAAGGTGAAGCTGCGCTGGCGGCTCTTCTTGCGGAGCAGCCCGAGCAGGAAACTGCCCCGAAGACAAAACTGCCAGAGATCAAAACCGTGGAGGAGAGAACGGAAACAGAGGAATTAGACTGGCTTGCTGAACGCCGTGAAACCCTGAAGGCGTTAAGTGCCGACGTGTAATCCATGCGGCAGGTTTATCAGCATGAGGAGGGAAGCATGATGAATTATGAAGAAAGCATGAATACTTATCTGAACATGCTCCAGGAAGCGAAGGAGATGGACGAATCTGCAGGCATTGCTGCACGTTCCGGTAAATATGACCAGGCTGCGGAAAAATACCGTAAAGCATCCGTCCTGTATGCCAAAGCTGCGGATTCTTTGCTGGATCTGATGGATACCGCAGATTCATATGAACGGGATGAATATCAGCGGAGCGTTGACCGGCTGATCACCGTTTCTTCCCAGATGAAGGAATTGGCTAAAGCTGCAGCCTTACGCAAAAAGCAGGACAGTAAACAGTCTGGACAAGGGAGCGGGGCACGAATTGATCAGGAAAGCGATGAAGAAGACGAGGCTCTGTTTGTGCCTGAAACGCAGGCTCCTGATACAGGATTTGCGCAGATTGCAGGCCTTGACGAAGCAAAACAGATTGTGACAGAGGAAATCATCAATCCATTGCTGTATGCTGATGTATATCAGAAGTTTAAGCGGGGGAACCGTGGCGGCTTGTTGCTCTTCGGACCTCCCGGGGGCGGTAAGACTATGATGGCCCGCGCTATTGCGGCAGAATCCCATATGGCTTTCTTTTCAGTGCGCTGTTCCGATATTGTCGGAAGATACTTCGGGGAAGCAGAGAAACGGGTCAGAGCATTGTTCCGGGCTGCGAGGGAAGCGCATGATGCAGTGATTTTCATGGACGAAGCAGAGGCACTGGCATGCCGCCGCGGCGGAAATTCCACAGTGATGAACAGGCTTGTACCCGAGCTGCTCTCGCAGATGGATGGTTTTGAACGCTTTGATGGCCACATCATTGTCATCTTCGCTACGAACCGGCCTTATGATCTTGATCCCGCCTTCCTTCGCCCCGGTCGGCTCGCCACTCACTGTTATATTGCGCTTCCAGACTATGAGATCCGTCTGGCTTTGTTGAAGAACCAGATTCTGTCCCGCCCCTGTGAGGAAGGAATTGATATTGAATCCCTTGCGAGGGCAACCGAACGTTTTTCCTGTGCGGATCTTGTCAATATGGTGGAAAGAGGCTGCCAGCAACCAATCAACCGGGAAATCCTTGCCAGAAAGCAGGGCTTTGCAGAAGCTAATGAAAAGCTGACGGAGGCCGATCTGAAAGTTGCTTTGAAGCGAGTACATCCCAGCGTGGAAACAGAGGAAATTCGCAGACTGGAAAAATGGATGAAACAGATGGGGATAGAGTATCAGGCTGTTGCGTGAGAACAATCCGCCGGTGAATAGACCAATGTCATTATCTGAATAGCATTGGAAAAAACCCGGCGGATTTTTGCTGAAAACACTGGTTATTATTTATGAAAAGAAAAATCGCCAGCATAGGAGGATATAGAAAATGTTTTTCCTGAACAGAAAAGAAAAAGCCAATGAGAAAAAGATTGAGCAGTTGGGTAAGAGCCGGGAAGAAAGCCGGAAGCGGATCCGAAAAATCAAAAACGAGATGGATATACTTGTACAGAAAGCCGTGGCATCGGATGACCTGGATCGAAAAATCTATGCAGCGGATTATACAACACTGAAAGATCAGTTTCAGGCAGAAATGCAGCATTTCGGCGATCTGAGCCGGCTCATCGGTCAGCTGAAAAGCGCGGGCCTGACTCACCGGCGGGCTGCTGCATTGGAACAGATAGTGTCTGTTAATGACCGTCTGGATCTGGACCAGCTGATCAACCGGGAAGATTATATGGCAGCCCGCAGACAGATGATGCAGGAAGAAGATGAAATGTATCAGGAAGTGTTGAATGAAACCAATGCCGGTTACTGTGCTCCCAGGGAAGATGATGAATTTACACAACTGGTAACCAAAGCACAGATCCGAAATGCTCTTGCGGCTGAGTCGGAACAGGCTGAGCCGACAGAGAAGGCAGAAACCATCCGAACCTTGTAAAAAGCAACTGATTCTGATACAATTTTTGCAAATAACTTCCTAGCGAAATCACATCATTGATCATTCAGGAAAGAGGTAAATAACATCCATGGATAAGTTGGAAAAAGGCAGGATGCTGCGAGCAATCCAAAGGAAAATAGTCATCCAGGAGCACCTTCCTCTGGTTTATGCCGGAGTATTGGCAAATGAAGTGCTGAATCATTTCGACGAACGCCTTTTGAAAGGAGTAGAGCTATGGCTTGAAGATTCCCTTACTCCTGAATTTGAAGTGGATGGAGTCACCTTGCAAGAACTGCGTGAAGGCACTGAAGCCAGTCTTTTCGGCGCTCTCTGCATGCTGAATGTGTATCTGAATGATCCCGACGCTATTAAGGCGGCCATCTGGGAAATGGAAAAGGATGAGGTCATCAGCTATGGAAAAGAATAGTATGAGCGCATTTGCGGCAAAGATGTCCGATGCCGAACTCTTCGGTTTTTTTTCAGGGGATCAGTTCTACAGCAACCCGGAATTGGCAAAAGCAGTCTGTCAGGAAGTTGAGAACCGGGAAGCAGCCTTGACAGGCAGGAAGCCTGCCACTGTCAAATTTGTAAAAATGACGGATGCAGTCAACGGTCAGTCCTGTGGAGGAAGCATTTTACTTAACGAAAATTCCCTGATAAAGAATATAAAGAAAGATCCCGGGGCAGTATTGGTAACCATTTTGCACGAAGGACGGCATGAATGGCAAAATTGGATGATTAAGCATCATCCGGAAAGCATCCCTGAATCCGTCATACAAATGATGCTGGTGGATTATGCCTGCTATACCTCATGCGACAATATCGAAAGCGTTATCGATGTCGGTATTGAAGACAAAGAAAGACAGGCGTGGATTGAATATTCCATGCAGGAAATTGAAATAGATGCACGATTCTATGCGATATACAGAATGAAGCAGATTGCTGAAAAGTACAATTTACATGAAATTTTCCAGGAGACCATTGAAAAGGCTGTTGACAGAGAACTTATGAACCTGGATATTCTGCATGAAAACATGGATGCAGACCAATACAAGTTGCTGGAACGGTTCCAGTTGGATAAATACAAAGAATTCTGCATAAAAACACCGAATTGCCCCATGCCCCCGGAAAACTGCATATGCTATGGGAACATCCGGATGATCCAGAATATCGTTTATCCTGCCTATTATACTATTTCAAAGTCATTGCCAAAAGAATTTGCGGCGCTTATTAGCAGACAACTCCTGTATGACCTGTATAAGGAAGCCAGGCTGAACATGATGAACGGCACACCGCTGGAAAGTCCGGAGCAGTTGATCAGAATTATTCTGTCGGATAATGACTTTAAGGCAGAATACCGGATCAAAGACCAGGATCTGTCCAAAGAACTTACCCCGAAGAAAACAATCGGTATGTAATCAGTGGTTATCTACACATCAATCTCAAAGATTGAATGAAGGAGCAGATTCGGGATGAATTATATCATCAGTCAGTCCGGCCGAAGATGGCAGGGAGTACGCATACTGGCGCTTGAGGAATTTCCATCGGGCCAGGCCAGTTCTGTTTCCCTCACCGAAGGTGTTATCAGGATCTGCTCCGCCAGCCGGCTTCAGTGCGAACTGGCAGCGTTGAAACAAAAGGATTCAGACCGTTTGTACTTGCTGTTGATTTTACGTTGGTCCGGTGTTTCACGGAAAGAACTGGAGCAACGGATTGAACAAGATTCCAATATCCTTCAAAGACAATTTACTGCTTCCGGAATCACTGCTTCTTTCACAGAAAACATTGCCAAAGGGAAAGAACTGTATCTTCCACTGCTTCAGCAGTTTGTCGGAAAAGGCGACTGCGCAAGACAACGTTCATCCCTGGCTTTCTTTCCGTCTGAAACTGAAGCTGCAATCAACAGTCCATATCTTCCCGGATCATGGAGTATCATTAAACTGGACTGGCATGAAATCGGCAGCATATTGTCCTGCTATGATTCTTTTATGGTCTCATTGCAGTTGATTCCCACATCCCTCTTTCCATCAGAAATCAAAGCAATCGGAAATGTGTTCCAGTTTTTCAACAAACAGGACACAGCCAGAAATGCACCAGCAATTATCCGGTATAAAGAACTTCTGGAGATGAGAAAACAGTCAGCCTATCTGGTCAACATCTGGATCAGCGGCAATCCTGATCTGGCCCATGAAATCCGGTTGTATATGCAAAAAACAGGTCTGAATGCTCTTTCTTTGCCAGTATTGCTTTTCAGTGAATCAGCATATCTCATGTCCGGGATCCGGATCCTGACAAATTACATGAACCGAAAAGGGCATCGTGCAGAGTTTTCTGATTCCATGCTTCCGCCTGCTTTCCAGCGATTCACCAGGCTTATCAAGGAAGATGAGCTCGGCAAATGTCTTGGCCTTTCTGTACAGTGGGACAAAATCAAAGGGCTGAATACCCATATGCCGGAACGTCCGCCGGTTTTGATTCCTGAAAAAATGCAGGCAGATTATGACAGCGTTTTAATCGGACAACAAGCTAAAACAGGACGGGATGTTTTTCTTCCGGTTGAGGATATAGCAAAGCATGGCTTTATCACCGGCAAACCGGGCAGCGGAAAAACCACCTTTGCACTGGGGTTCCTATATCGGCTGTACAGGCGTAAACAACCGATTCCTTTCCTGGTGATTGAACCGGCCAAGAAAGAATACCGGACACTGATTAAATGTATACCGGAGCTTAAAGTGTACACGCCTGGTGCGGCAGGCGTTTCACCCATGCAAATGAACCTGTTTCTCCCGCCGCCCGGTGTAACTCTGGAAGAATATCTGCCCTGCCTGGATCAAATCTTTGACATGTCATTCTCGATGACCAGCCTCCTGAAAGATATATTCATAAAAGTTATCCGCAACTGTTATTCTCTGTATGGCTGGCGGGATGACAGCACTCGGGATTCAGAAGGAATTCAGTTCTTTGGGCTTCATGAATTTATTCGGGAATTCCGTCGGTATATACGGGACAATGTCTATGATCCGGAAAGCAGAAACAATGTGGAAAACAGCGGTATACTGAGACTGCAAAAGCTGCTGGAACAGAACTACATATTGTTTGATACTGTTCAGGCGCCGGATTACCTGCAAATGCTCTCAGAGCCTACCATTATCGAACTGGACGCCATCAGTGATTCTTCCCAGAGATCTTTGGTCATGGCTATCATTATTGTCAACCTGATGGCACTGATCCGGAAACGCGAAGATTTTTCAGGAAACATCCGGAACCTGATTCTGATTGATGAAGCCCATGTGCTGCTTAACCCGTCAGGAGCACGGCAAGAAGCTGAAGCGACGGATCCGGGAAGTGCAGCGCTGAAAATGCTCCAGGATATGACTCTGATTCTCCGGGCTTATGGTACAGCTCTGATCTTCAGTGATCAGTCTCCGGTTAAACTGACTAAAGAAATCCTGGGTAATGTTAACATGAAGATGATGTTCCGGCTTGATGATCCGGAAGATCGGAGAATTCTCGGACAGACTGCCCTGCTGGACCAGAGAATGTTGGAGGAAATAGTT
>CACXHF010000255.1 GCA_902767305.1 uncultured Eubacteriales bacterium | reverse complement strand
TTCTCCATAATAGAAATCTCCTTTCTTGCTGAACCAGATTGGTGGTTACCATCTGTAAATAATATACCGTCCCGGGTTCAGATTTTCCATACACGTTCTAACGAAAAAAATGGACAAATTTACGATGCCGGTATATCATAATCTTTGAAATAAAAGGATATATTGCAGAAAGGGGACATAATCAAATGGATTATTTTTTCATGAGTAAAAAACAACGGCTCCTGGAATTTCCTTCCCACAAACATGAGTTCTGGGAAGTGCTGCTGAATCTGGAAGGAGAAGGGACCGCCGTGATCGACAATGCAGAATACCCTTTTTCTCCGGGTACGATCTTCTGCATCCGTCCCGGGGTCTATCACAGCAAACGATCTGAAGAGGGATTTGTTGACGGATCTGTACTCATCCCGGATTTCTGTTTCCAGAAAGAGCCGGAAGATGTGTATGTGTTCCAGGACGATGAACGGCAGTCCTTTACGGCGCTTTTCAATGTGGCGCTGGAGTACCCCATGAATCCCGGCACGGATGTTTATGCGGAACGCTTTCTTCGCTCTATTGCGGATGCCATGCAGAATCTCCTGAGCCACTGGAAAAATACCTCCGCATACAGTCCAGAGATCCAGGCCGCGCAAAAGCTTATGGCTGATCACGTGGAGGATCCATCTTTTTGCATCGATCAGATCTTCCAGCTGTCTCCTTATTCTCCCAATCATTTTCGCAAGCTTTTCCGGGAGCAGTGCGGGTGTTCTCTGATCCGTTATTTTAACCAACTGCGTATCCAGCTGGCCAAGGAGCGGATCCTACGGAACAAGGCCACCATGTCGATCAGTGAGATCGCCTTCCAATGCGGTTTCGACGATCCGTACTATTTCTCCAGACTGTTTAAGCAGCTGGAGGGAATCAGCCCCATGCAGTACTACAATAACAGCAAGACCCCGCGACCAGCGGATGATGCGCTCGATGTATTCAGATAAATAAGCGAGAAACTACCAATTCTTCGCCATCGATCACAACGTCCGCCCTATACTTCGTATTACTCAGCGGGTCCGCCATTTGCTCAGCCCTGTCCTCGTCGGACATACAGATTTCTTTTTTATAAGCCGAGTTCGCAAGAAAAACAAGCTGAAAGGGAACAAGCCTGAGATGGCCTAGAATGTTCACCAAAGGCGGCCTGACACAGAGAAAAGCAACAGTGGTCGGTATATCGGTTGCGCTGGGAGTAGGCATAACACAGGTCAGCGGATGCCTGAAGGGGACCGGATTTCCTGAATGGGTCAATACTGTATTCGGAACATCAGCTGTCGTTGTCACCACGATTTTTGCTATTATACTCAATCTGATACTTCCGAAAGAAAAAAATCAACAGGCATAGAGAAAGAACCTTCAGAAAAAACATGAGGGAGAGTACAAACATCTTTGATACCATGGGGGTTCTAGATTGTCACTTTTCTCATGACGGTTTTTGGTGTAAGATAGTTTATATCTGCATTTCGCAGTGAATAGCCATGCATGCATGCGGGCGAGCGGAATCTGAAAGAAGGGTGCGTGAAACAATGAGAAACCTGAAAGTGAGACTTGCTTTTGCACTGTTGGCGGTTATGGTTGTTTTAATATCTGTGCAAGTAGTGTTTGCCAAACCAAAGGTGACTTCCACGAAGCAGCTGTCGGAGGCCACCTTTGCGGTAATAACCGGAACTACGTGCGGACCAGATACCGAAAAGAACTTCCCGAATGCGAAGATTGACTACTATAATACGATGGCGGATATACTTACGGTTCTGCGGACAGAAAAAGCGGACGCAACTGTAACCGAACTGGGTCTCCTGCGTTATATTCAGCCCGACAATCAGGACATTGTAATGCTTGGGGATGTTTTGGCCGAAGTCCAACTGGCGCCTGTCTTTCCAAAAACGGACAAAGGACAGGCGCTTTGTGATGAATACAATGCGTTTGTCAAAAAGCTTCGTGATGACGGCACCTTGAAGGAGATTGAAGATAACTGGTTTAGTGGAGATAAGAGCAGGCAGCAGGTACTGGATTATGAGAATCTTCCGGATACAAACGGGACGCTGAGAATGGCGGTGGACGCCTCCCTTGTACCTTTTGCATTCGTGATGGACAATCGGATCGTCGGATATGACGTGGATGTGGCAGCACGCTTTTGCAAAGAAAGGGGATACCGTCTTGAGATTGATAACATGGCCTTTGATTCGATTCTGGCTGCCGTTCAGACTGAGAAATACAACATGGCATCCTGCGGCATCACGATAACGAAGGAAAGAGCAGAAACGGTGCTTTTTGGAGAGCCTATCCTTACCAGTGGAAATATTGTGGCGGTGG
>CACXHF010000254.1 GCA_902767305.1 uncultured Eubacteriales bacterium | reverse complement strand
CTTGCCGGCTTTTGTACGGCACTGACACGTGTCATTAACGATTACGGACGCAGCCATAACATTCTGAAAGCTTCCGATACCAATCTGACAGGTGAAGATACCCGTGAAGGCCTTGCTGCTATTGTATCCGTAAAACTCGAAGATCCGCAGTTCGAGAGTCAGACAAAGTCAAAGCTTGGCAACAGTGATGCACGAACTGCCGTTAACGGACTTGTTGGCAAGCAGCTGAAGGATTATCTGGAGGAAAATCCGACAATTGCTAAAGCAATTCTTGATCGTTGTCTGGCAGCCAGCCGTGCACGTGAAGCTGCACGGAAAGCCCGTGAACTGACTCGGCGAAAAACTGTACTTGAATCTGCCAGTCTTCCTGGAAAACTGGCAGACTGCTCCGAACGTGATCCTTCCAAGTGTGAGATTTTTCTCGTCGAAGGTGATTCAGCCGGCGGAAGTGCAAAAATGGGACGTGATCGACATTTTCAGGCAATACTGCCTCTTAGAGGAAAAATCCTGAACGTGGAGAAAACCCGACTTGACAAGGTTCTTGCCAACGATGAAATTAAGGCCATGATCACTGCTTTCGGTTGCGGTGTCGGCGATGAATTCGATATTAAAAAACTGCGCTACGACCGTATTGTCTGTATGACAGATGCTGACGTAGACGGATCCCATATCCGTATTCTTCTGCTGACGTTCTTCTACCGCTATATGAAGCCCCTGATAGAGCAGGGACATGTCTATGCAGCTCAGCCTCCGCTGTATAAAGTAACTTATCAGAAACAGGAACAGTACTGTTATGATGATGAGGCTCTGCAGAAAACACTGGACACCATTGGGCGAGACAAAAAACCAGATATTCAGCGTTACAAAGGCCTTGGTGAAATGAGTGCAGAGCAGTTATGGACTACGACAATGGATCCTGCTCAGCGATCTATGCTGCGTGTTTCGGTAGAGGATGCCATTGCAGCTGATGAAATAATGAGTCTGCTGATGGGAGAAGATGTCGAACCCCGACGGGAATTTATCACAGAAAACAGCAAGCTGGTGCTTGATCTGGATGTCTGAGAGAGGAGTGCAGAATGGATTTTAACGATCATGTGCCTGGGAATATAACAGATATAGATCGTCTCCATCCCATTGACCTTGAGCATGAAATGAAAAAATCGTTCATTTCCTATGCAATGGCGGTTATCATTACCCGTGCTCTTCCTGATGTCCGTGATGGTCTTAAACCTGTACATCGCCGAATTCTGTATGCAATGCACGAATTAGGCGTAACTCCTGACAAGCCTTACAGAAAATGCGCGCGTATTGTCGGTGATGTTCTTGGTAAATATCATCCGCATGGTGATTCATCCGTTTACGGAGCTCTGGTTCGGTTGGCGCAGGATTTCGCAACGCGTTATCCACTTGTTGACGGACAGGGGAACTTCGGTTCCATTGATGGCGACGGCGCTGCTGCAATGCGATATACCGAAGCCAGAATGAGCAAAATCAATATGGAGCTCCTGGCAGATATTGACAAAGAGACCGTTGACTTCTATCCGAATTTCGATGAAACACTGATGCAGCCGGCAGTGCTGCCGTGCCGTTTTCCAAATCTTCTGGTAAACGGTTCCAATGGCATTGCAGTCGGTATGGCTACCAATATTCCGCCGCACAATCTCGGCGAGGTTATCGATGGTGTTGTCATGATGATCGATAATGCTGAGGTAACCAATCAGGAACTCATGACAGCCATCAAAGGTCCTGATTTTCCAGGCGGAGGTATTATTCTCGGTAAAAAGGGTATTTTCGATACCTATACAACAGGACGCGGCAGGATTGTGGTCCGTGCGAAAACAGATGTTGAACCGATGAATGCCGGCAGACAGCGCATTGTTGTAACGGAATTGCCCTATATGGTGAATAAGGCACAGCTTGTTGAAAAAATAGCAGGTCTTGTTCATGAAAAGAGAATCGAAGGAATTTCCGATATCCGGGATGAATCAGACCGTGAAGGCATGCGTATTGTCATCGAACTCAAGAAAGATGTCAGTGCTATTGTTGTTCTGAACTATCTTTACAAACATACACAGCTTCAGGATACCTTTGGCGCAATTATGCTTGCGTTGGTTGATGGTGAGCCTAAGGTTCTGACACTGCGAGAGATGATTTACTACTATCTGGAACATCAGAAAGATGTAATCGTCCGAAGAACCAGATATGATCTTGACAAAGCAGAAGCCAGAGCTCATATTCTTGAAGGTTTACTGATTGCACTGGACAATATCGATGAAATTGTCCGAATCATCCGCAGCAGTGCCAATACACAGGTTGCCAAAGAAGAACTTATGTCACGATTCCACCTGTCTGATCGTCAGGCGCAGGCTATTCTGGATATGCGTCTTGCCCGTCTTACCGGACTGGAACGTGAACGTCTTCAGGAAGAATATGCAGAACTGGAAAAAACAATCGCTTATCTCCGGGCAGTACTAGCTGACGAAAAGATGGTTCTGAATATCATTCGCGAGGAAATTCTTGCAATAAAGGAAAAATTTGCAGACGAACGTCGTACTGCCTTCAGTGCGATGGAAGGGGAAATCGATCCTGAAGATATGATTCAGGAAGAGAATATTGTCATCACATTCACGCACATGGGGTATATCAAACGCATTGGTACAGATGCCTATCGCAGTCAGCGCCGTGGAGGCAAGGGTATCATAGCGCTGACTGCAAAAGAAGAAGACTTTGCCGAACGTGTTCTTGCATGTTCAACTCACGATGAAATCCTCTTCTTTACCAATCGCGGACGGGTATACAAACTGAAAGGCTATGAAATTCCGGAAGCTGGACGAACAGCAAAAGGAACAGCAGTTGTCAATATTCTGCAGCTGGACGGCGGAGAAAAAGTGACTGCCATGATTCCACTTCCACGCGAACATGAAGGGTATACCCTTGTTATGGCAACACGTCAGGGAAAGATCAAGCGCTGTGTTCTGACAGATTTTGATAATCTGCGTAAAACAGGACTTATTGCTATCGTTCTTGATGAGAATGATGAGATGGCCGGTGTTGAACTGACCCGTGGCGGAGATCAGTTGATGATCGCAACCAGATACGGCATGGCAATCCGTTTTAGCGAAGAAGATGTTCGCATTATGGGTCGTCAGGCAATGGGTGTTCGCTCCATGCGGATCAATGAAGGCGATGAGATTGTATCTCTTGACAAAATCCGGGAGAATGCAACCGTTCTCACCATAACGGAAAACGGCTTTGGAAAACGTACAGAGATTGATCGATTCCGTGAACAAAGCCGTGCCGGAAAAGGTATCAAGGCCATGAACATTACGGATGAAACAGGTCCGATCGTCAGCATGATGATCCTGCCGTCCGGCCTTGACCTGATGCTGATCACTAACGAAGGCACGATCATTCGTATTTCGTTGGATTCCATTTCTGTCGTCGGACGCATAACTAAAGGTGTACGCCTGATGCGACTGGCAGAAGGAAGCAAGATTGTCTCTGTCACGGCGACGGAGCAGGAACCGGAAGAGATTGCTGAATCGGGTGAGAATCTGGAGGATGAAAGAACGGTACAGAATCCGGATGAGGAAGCAGAGAAAAATGACAGTGACGATACGCCGGAGGCAGTTGTTCATGTCGAAGACGATTCTCTAAACGATGAACTGTAAGAATTAATCATTACATTTTGGCTTCATTAATGCCAGAATGATTAGGAGGATTTATGGAAGTACTGGATTTGCGGCAGATTACAGCTGCAGAGTCGGAGTATGAAGGACAGACGGTAACTGTCCAGGGATGGGTGAGAAATCATCGGAAACAGAAGCAGATTGGCTTTATGGAGTTCTTTGATGGAACTGCCTTTTCTGTTATGCAGATTGTTTACGACGACACTGTCGCCAACTTTACTGACGTACAGAATATTCGGAACGGTTCTGCTATTACCGCAAGCGGGAAGCTGGTCAGAGGACGCAACAACAGCCTTGAAATGATGGCTGAAAAAATACTCTTGGAAGGCGATTCGCCGGAGGATTATCCGCTTCAACCCAAGCGTCATTCTCTGGAGTTCCTCCGGGAGATTGCCTATCTGCGGCCGAGAACCCGTCTGTTCCAGGCAGTTTTCCGTGTTCGTTCAATAGCCGCGCAGGCTGTACACAATTATTTCCAGTCAAGAGGATATGTATATGTACATACTCCCCTAATTACTGCAAATGATGGCGAAGGCGCCGGCAATACGTTTACCGTTACTGCTTCGGCTCCAGGAACATGCACAAAGCCTGAAGAGGATTTTTTCGGAAAGGCAACATCTCTGGCTGTTACAGGGCAGCTGGAGGGGGAGACATTTGCTCTGGCCTACAAACGGATTTATACCTTTGGCCCGACATTCCGTGCTGAAAATTCAAATACAAAGACACATGCTGCTGAATTCTGGATGATTGAACCGGAGATTTGCTTCTGTGATTTGCAGCAGTTGATGGATATAGAGGAAGATTTCCTCAAGTGTGTCGTAAAAGAAGTTCTTGAAAAGGCAATGCCCGAACTTGAATTCCTGCAGGGATACGCCAAGTCCGACCTGATTACTAAACTGAAGACTTTACTGGATTCTCATGTAGCAAGAGTCACACATGCAGAAGCAATACGGATACTTCGCGAAGCTCCGAAACAGTTTGAACATGAAGCAATGCCCGGTGAGGATATCTTCAAAGAGCATGAAAAGTATCTGACCGAAGAATACTTTAAGTCCCCGGTATTTGTATACGACTGGCCAAAGGATATCAAAGCATTCTATATGTATCAGAATGAGGATGGTGAGACCGTCGGAGGTGTTGACCTTCTGGTCCCGGGATCCGGAGAACTGATGGGAGGAAGCCAGCGTGAGCATCGCTATGATCGGCTCTGCCAGAGAATGGATGAACTTCATATATCCAAAGAACAGATGTACTGGTATGTGAATCTGCGTCGTTTCGGCGGTTGTATTCACTCCGGCTTTGGAATGGGCTTTGAACGACTGGTAATGTATCTCACAGACATTGAAAATATCCGTGATGTGTTGCCTTATCCGCGCACGCCCGGTAACTGTGATTTCTAAAAACGAGGCTGCTAAAAAGCAGCCTCGTTTTTTCAGGATATCGTATTTATCGCCAATTTCTTCTCATCTTGTAATGCTGAATCTCGTTCCGGATTGTACGGCTGAGATCCCCACCAACAAAGAGGAAAACATTCACGAGAGAGAGAATAATGGTAATCCGAGTGGAAAAAGTTCCTACTATGAACTGCCACAGAAAGAGAACGGCATCAAAAATGGCAAGGTATTTCATTTTTACTGGAATAATCATAAACAGGAGTAACTGCTCGTCCGGCCAGAGGGCTGCATAGGCAAAGAAAAGTGAGAGATTCAGGAATGAGTTGTCGGCATATCCGGTGATCATAGCAGCAACTATCGCTCCCAGCATACCAATATAGTAAAAAAGGCAGAATCGTGTAGAACCCCACAAACGTTCAAGCCCCTGCCCGATAAAATAATAGAAATAAAGTGCAAAAATGATAAACAACGGAGATGAAGAAGGGGGAACTAGAACAAATGTAATCAGTCTCCACAACTGAAGATGAAGAATCTGCGTACGGTCCAGTGTTATCTGACGAAGAAACTGAAATCCCACAGAGGGCCAGATCATCATGAGTACAAAGACAATTCCCTGACCAATCACAATATACTGCATTAGATTCGGAATTGTGAAATGTCTCAGTTTACGCTCAAGATCAAAATTGATTTTGTTGTTCAATACAATCACCTCGATAAGATTATAGCATAACAAGTGAGAGAGTGGAA
Organism: uncultured Eubacteriales bacterium; assembly: GCA_902767305.1. GTDB lineage: Bacteria > Bacillota > Clostridia > Christensenellales > Aristaeellaceae > Ventricola. Next base: position 275 of record CACXHF010000254.1, on the reverse strand, counting down.
TGAGAAAATTACTACTCCAGAACTCAAGTCTATCCTGTTAAACTTTTATCAATCTTTTTTTGTCAAAAAACGATTGACAAACAGACCCCGGATGCATATAATATGGCCTGTGTTTGAGATATTCCTCAGTAGCTCAATGGCAGAGCATTCGGCTGTTAACCGAAGGGTTGTAGGTTCGAGCCCTACCTGGGGAGCCATACATCATAATCCGAACTGTGTTTCCAGAAAGGAAGCTGGTTCGGATTATTTTATTTCTTTCCCAAAGGAGAAAGAGT
>CACXHF010000253.1 GCA_902767305.1 uncultured Eubacteriales bacterium | reverse complement strand
GTAGTTTTCAAACAGAATCCGGCAGAAATTCACAAATTCATCTACGGACTCCCGCCGGCTCCAGCCGCCTTTTTCTGCGAGTGCGGCAGGCAGATCAAAGTGAAAGATGGTTACAAATGGCTCAATGCCGTACTGAAGGCAGGTATCGATCAGATCACTGTAAAAAGCAATGCCCTTTGGGTTAACCTCACCTGTGCCCTTTGGCAGGATGCGCGTCCAGGCGATGGAAAAGCGGTATTCCTTAAAGCCCATCTCCGCCATGAGCGCGATATCTTCTTTATAACGGTGATAATGATCTGCACAGACGTCCAGCTCGGAGGTGCCTTCAGGCACTTTTTTCACATCCTGGACGGAAGGACCTTTTCCGTCCGTCCGGTTCGCGCCTTCTACCTGATAGGCAGAGGTGGAGGCACCCCAGAGAAAGTCTGCCGGGAAAGGTTTCAGTGTTCTGTTTTCCATAAGACAGGTCTCCTTCATCATCAGTGTCTTTTCTTTGAATATGAAATCTCAGCCTGTGCTGCGATCTGACAGATGCGCAGAGAACACCAGGCAGAGGGTTTCTGTGAAAAAAAGCAGTTCAGAGATGAACTGCTTTGGCAGTGACTGGAATCAGCCTTTGACTGCACCGATCATGACACCGCTGACAAAGTAGCGCTGCACGAAAGGATAGAGGACCATCATGGGAATGACGGAAACCATAATGGTTGCATACTTGATCAGAGGCCGGTAGATCATCACGTCCTGACCGTCTGCATCGGCGACGATGCTGTTCTCCGAGGACAGCAGCACGATTTCACGCAGGACCAGCTGCAGAGGGTATTTCGCCCGTGCCTTGGGAAGATAGATGGAAGCATTGAACCACTCGTTCCAGTGCATGACGCCGTAGAACAGCACAATAACCATGATGATGGCTTTGCTGACCGGCAGCACGATCTGCATCAGCACACGGAAATGCCCGGCACCGTCGATTCGTGCGGCTTCAAGCAGTTCATCCGGAATGCCGGCGAATGAGGTCCGCATGATGATGATATTGTAGGCATTGAGCGCGCTGGGCAGGATAACCGCCCAGATGCTGTTGAGCAGTCCCAGGTTTCTGACCAGCATGAAGGTGGGAACCAGACCGCCGTGGAACATCATGGTAAACAGGACGATCACGGCAAACAGAGGACCCCAGTACAGGTTTTTGCGGCTCATGACATAAGCAGCCAGAATGTTGAGAATCAGTCCGATTCCGGTGGACAGCGTCACGTACAGAATGGTGTATCCGTAGGAACGGATGATGGATGCGTTGCTGAATACCAGTTTATAACCGCCCAGTGTCGCCTGTCCTAAAGGATACAGGATCAGTCCGGAGTAGGCGCTGATTTTCATGGGATCGCTGATGGAGCCCATCAGGACATGCCAGATCGGAAGAATGAAAACAGCGCTCAGCAGCAGCAGTCCGATGGTATTGAAAACCGCGAATATTTTTTCGCCTCTTGTTCTTTTCAACATATGCTGCGCCTCCTTACCAAAGACTGGTGTCACTGATGCGTCGGCTGATCTGGTTGGCCAGGAACAGCACGAACAGATTGACCAGAGAATTGAACAGGTTGATGGCCGTGGAATAGGAATAGTCTGCGTCCTCGAGACCTACGCGGTACACATAGCTGGCGATGACATCGCCGGTTTCGTAGGTGGCAGGGGAATACATCAGGATGATTTTTTCATAGCCGACACCCATGATCTGCCCCAGACGCAGGATCAGCAGCACGACGATGGTTGTGGCAATGCCCGGAATGGTCACGTGAATGGTCTGCTGCCAGCGGTTTGCTCCGTCAATTGTGGCGGCCTCGTACAGCTGCGGATCGATTGCGGCCAGGGCGCTGATAAAGATGATGCTGTTGTATCCGAGGTGCTGCCACAGATTGGAGCCGATGTACAGCGTGCGGAACCATTGGGGCGATGAGATCAGTGCACCTCCGGACCAGCCGAATTTTTTCGCCAGCAGGGTCAGGACTCCCTCGGATTTGCTGAAGTCAAACAGGATCGCGACGACAACCACGATGGAGATAAAATACGGCAGGTAAGAAATGGTCTGCGTGACCCGCTTGAATCGGGTGCTCCGTACCTCATTCAGGCACAGCGCAAATACGACCGGCAGCGGGAACGAAAAAATCAGGCCGTAGAGACTGATCAGCAGGGTATTGCGGATCAGACGCCAGGCATAAGGAGAATTGAAGAAACGGACAAAATTGGCCATGCCGACGAAATTGCTGCCCCAGATTCCCTTTTTGATCTGGAATTTCTGGAAGGCCATGATGATGCCCGTCATGGGAATATAGTTAAAGATGATGAAATAAGCCAGAACCGGCAGGGCCATCAGGTAAACCGCCCAGTTGACCTGGAAGTCACGTGCGACGATTTCACCCCAGCTTCTTTTTTTTCCGCGCGGTTCAACGGCCCGGGTGTCTGCTGATTTCGCCAAGGTGGTCACACCCCCCGTAGAATTTGATAAAGGGAGCGGGTTCGAGCCCGCTCCCCAGAAAAAGAGATTATGAGGGTTTAGCGTGCAAAGTAACGATCCAGAGCAGCCTGCTGCAGTTCGATGCAGCGGTCAATGCCCATGCTCTTCAGAGTTGCACGGTAGTTGTCATACTCATCCAGGCTCATCTGGCCCATGATGAATTTGACATTGCATTCCTGTACATAGGTCTCGATGTCGATGTACAGGCTGGAATACTCGGCGCCCTCGTCAACGGTCTTCGTCAGGTTGGTGGGGATGAAGTTCTTGGCTTCAAACTGGGACCAGACAGGATATGCAGCAGCGCGCTCGGCAGGCATCTGCTCGATCTGGGCGGCTTCAACACGAATAGGCGGATTCTTGGACCAGTATTTGACCAGTACGGTTGCGGAATCCAGTCCGTCCGGATTGCTGTAGCGGAAATCATAGTTGCCGACCCGATGGCCGTCCTCGGCTTTGTGCCATACGCGGCCTTCCTCGGATTCAATACCGTAGTTGGCATTCCAGTAATTGTCAGCAGCATAGAATGTATCCATCCAACGGACGGCCAGTTCAGCATACTTGCTGTCGGCACTGATGGAATGGCAGTAGTTGGTCATGGCATGATAATTGTTGGTCGCAACGCGGAAAGCCGGATCGGGATCATCGGCACTCTTCTTGGGCTGCGGTGCGGCGACTGCCCAGAAATCAGGATTGCTGGCACCACGGCTTACATAGGCGTCGGTCATTCGGGTACCCCAGTCGATCAGGGCTCCGATTTTGTCGTTGAGAATCATGTCGTTGTCGGCTGCTACGCCGGAGGACTGGCGGGTGGAGAAGTCAGGATCCAGCAGACCTTTCTCATACCAGTTGTGCATCATGGTCAGATAATCCTTGTAAGCGTCCTGCATCGGACCGAACTTGATCTTGCCGTCTTCCATGTACCAGTACGGTGCGATGCCGTAGCCGGCCATGAACTCGCCGTAGTCGATGCCGTACTTGCTGGTGTAGTAAGGAGCGGCAATGCCCAGCTGATCCTTAAAGGCAGTCAGCACATCTTCCCACTCAGCATAGGTGGTAGGCACTTCCTTGCCGACTTTGTCAAGGAAATCCTTGCGGATGGAGATGCCCTGATCCGCAAAGCCTTCCTGCATATTGAGCCAGAAGCCCCACATACCGTACATCTTTCCGGTATCGGTGAAGCAGTCCTTCCTGCCATATTCCAGATTATCCAGCCAGCTCACGTAGTTGGGACACCAGTCCAGATGCTGGGCGATATCCAGGAAATATCCGTCTTCAATTGCGGCGTCCATTCCGTCGCGATAGCACTGGTTAGCCGGCTGCGCGACGATGATGTCCGGAAGTTCGTCACCGGCAAACAGCAGGTTGAAGCTCTCGGTCTCACTGCCGGAGGCAGGGACGATGAATTCAATGTGCACATTGGTCTTTTCTTCCAGCCACTGCCAGAATTCGCCGTCATTGAAGTCGGCCAGACTGCCCATTGAGCCGCCGTTGGGATACCACATGGTCAGAGTGACTTTTTCTTTGGTCAGCGGGTACGTCTGCTGATCAATTTTGCCGAAGGCGTTGTCGTCTGCCGCGGCAAAGGCGCAAAGAGAAAATGCCAGGATCAGCGCCAGAGTAAAGGAGAGCAATCGGGTGAGTTTCATGGGTTTTCCTCCATTCCAAAGATTTTTTTATCATCATGCACGCATGCATGACAGATTCCGCAGGATAGAAGCCGGACAGGACTTGTTTTCAGGAAATTTATTGATTCTCTACTAAATTTTTTGTATAATTATAGGTATAAATTGCTTCGATGACAATAGGATTCTTTGTATTTTCCAAAATTATTTAAAAAAGTACAATGAAAAATTGAAATGTCACCGACTGATTTAAACTGCAGGCTGCAGCGGGATGCGCAGAGAGGAGAAAAACGGCTTTTTCCTCCCTCTGCGGCGCCCGCTGCTTCCCGGAACGGCCTTTTATGACCGGAAATCCGCTGCTTTTTTCCGTGACGCTGCGCCGCGCATTCAGCAATCACCGGAAGGATGACCAGGGACTTCCCGCCGGCAAAACGAATTTCTGCCAGAATGAGAAAGGAGAACAGTTATGTCCGTACTTCGCAAGGATTTCCTGTGGGGAGGTGCTACGGCGGCCAATCAGTTTGAAGGAGCATGGGATGCAGACGGGAAAGGGCCGTCCGTATCTGACATGTGCACGAACGGATCTCATACGGTTCCCAAATGGGTCACATCCGCCATCCGGCCGGATCGGTTATATCCGTCCC
>CACXHF010000252.1 GCA_902767305.1 uncultured Eubacteriales bacterium | reverse complement strand
TTTGACGGCATCACTGCAAAAGCAGCCTTTTCAAACGTATAAGAAGACCGACAAGTAAATACAACTATCTCATCCCCTGACACCGAAACTGACACTTGAGGTGAAAGACATGATGACGCGTTAACCGCCGTATCCTGTTTTTTTGGGGTACGGCGTTTCTTTTTGGAGGAAAAACATGAGTTTACAGAATACCCCTGCTGCAGAACGGATCCATATCGGTTTTTTCGGCCGCCGGAATGCAGGAAAATCCAGTCTTGTCAATGCCGTTACAGGCCAGAATCTGTCCGTGGTTTCAGATGTAAAGGGTACCACCACAGATCCGGTCATTAAAACCATGGAACTGCTGCCGCTCGGTCCGGTTGTCATCATGGATACCCCGGGATTCGATGATGAGGGAGTCCTTGGCACCCTCCGTGTGGAAAAAACACAGCAGACACTGGCCCGGGCAGATCTGGCTGTTCTGGTCGTGAATGCACTCACCGGCATGACAAATGAGGATCTTGACATGCTGGAGCGCATCCGTGAACGCGGGCTTCCCCATCTGGTGGTCTATACCCACAGCGATCTCACCGGCTCCCTCACAGACCTGCCGCCGAACGCCTGTCTCGTAAGTTCGCACACGCTTGAAGGCATCCACGCGTTCAAAGAACGGCTTGCCACTCTCCTCCCCCGCGGCACTGAAAAGCCTGTCGCCTATGACCTGATTCCCGAAGGCGGAACCGGAATCCTTGTCTGTCCGATTGATTCTGCCGCACCGAAGGGACGCCTGATCCTCCCTCAGCAGCTTGTTCTGCGCGACCTTCTGGACCACGGACGTCTTGCCCTTGTTACCCGTGAAACTGAGCTGTCCCGTGCCCTTGAGGTATTGCCCGGCCCCGGCGCAGTCATTACGGACAGTCAGGCTTTTGCCGTCGTCCGCGATCTTGTTCCGGACAGGATCCCCCTGACCTCCTTTTCCATCCTCATGGCCCGTTATAAGGGGTTTCTCACGACCGCTGTTCGGGGAGTCGCGGCAATGGACAGTCTCCGAAACGGGGACAGAATCCTCATGGCGGAGGGATGCACCCATCACCGGCAGTGCGGGGATATCGGAACAGTCCGGATTCCCGGCTGGCTGCGGCGCCATACCGGAAAAGAACTTGAAATTGAAACCTGCAGCGGGCATGACTTCCCTCAGGATCTGACCTGTTATTCTCTGATCATCCACTGCGGAGGCTGCATGATTACGGAACGGGAAGTGCAGGAGCGGATGCACCTGGCCGAAAATCAGGGAATTCCCTTTACCAACTACGGGACCGCCATTGCCCGGATGACCGGGACGCTTGAACGAAGTCTCCGTCCCTTTCCGGACATTCATCGTCTGCTGAACCCGGAGGGCCGCGCATGACCGAACACATAAAGACACTCCTTTCCCGTCTGAGCCGGGAGCATTCCCTCACAGAAGCTGAGTATCTGCAGCTCATTGAAGGATACTCGCCCGAGGCTGCCGTCTTTGCACAGGATGCCGCCGTCCAGGTTCGAAAACACCTGTACGGCACGGATATTTTCATCCGCGGGCTGATTGAGATCAGCAATATCTGCCGCAATGACTGCCTGTACTGCGGAATCCGCCGAAGCAATTCCTGCTGCTCCAGATACCGCCTTCTGCCCGAGGAAATTCTCGCCTGTACGGATGAGGGATATCGTCTGGGATTTCGTACTTTTGTTCTGCAGGGCGGAGAGGACGCCTATTACACAGATGACCGTCTCACGTCCCTTATCCGGGAAATCCGGCATCGTTATCCGGACTGCGCCATTACGCTGTCCCTCGGGGAACGCGGAAAAGCTTCCTTTCAGCGTCTCAGAGAGGCCGGAGCAGACCGGTATCTCCTCCGCCATGAAACAGCAGACGCCGCACATTACCGTCTGCTGCATCCGCCGGAATGTTCCTTTGAACACCGGATGCAGTGTCTTTCCGATCTGAAGCAGTGTGGCTATCAGGTAGGCTGCGGCTTTATGACGGGTTCTCCCTTTCAGACAAGTGCCCATCTGGCCCGGGATCTCAGATTCATTGAACAATTCCATCCGGAAATGTGCGGCATCGGTCCGTTCATTCCCCACCATGATACTCCGTTTGCCGGATTTCCGGCCGGCAGCGTTGCGTTCACCTGCTACCTCCTGTCCATTGTCCGCCTGATTGTTCCGGATGTTCTGCTCCCGGCCACAACTGCCCTCGGAACGCTTCAGCCTGACGGGCAGAAAATGGGCATTCTCGCCGGTGCCAATGTCGTCATGCCCAATCTTTCCCCTGCCGATGTCCGAAGCAAATACATGCTCTATGACAACAAGCGCTCTATCGGCATCGAATCCGCGCAGCATCTTGAGCTGCTTGCAGAGAGGATGAACCGAATCGGATACCGCATTGTCACAGATCGCGGGGATGTCAGGAGGAAGCCCGTATGACAACGGACAGAAAACGACCCTTTCTCGGAATTCTGGCGCCGCTCATCGGGATTCTTGCACTGCTTCTCCTGTGGACACTGGTCTGCTCTCTGGGAAAGATCAGCCCGTATATTCTTCCCCCGCCCCGGAAAGTCGGACAGACGTTCCTTAAAATGGCCGCCTCCGGCGAAATCACAAGGGATATTCTGGTCAGTTTCAGCCGGGTCATCCGGGGCTTTGGGATCTCGTTTCTCCTTGCCTTTGCCCTCGCCGTCCTGCGGATCGGCCTTCCCGTTTCCGCCTGCTATACGGCTGCCTTTGTTCAGTTTTTCCGCAGCGTCCCCCCAATCTCCCTCATTCCCCTCCTCATTCTGTGGTGCGGAATCGGTGAGACCACCAAAACAGTCATCATCGTTCTGGCGGCTTTCTTTCCCATGTATCTGGCGATTGTCAAAGGCTTTACCAGCTTTGACCGGAAGCTGCTGGAACTGGCCCGGGTCTTTTCCTACTCGCGTTTTCGCACTTTTCTCCGCATCATCCTTCCGTCGGCCGTTCCGGATATTCTGCTCGGAATGCGTACCAGCCTCGGCTACGCCTGGCGTGCCATTATCGGGGCGGAAATGGTTGCCGCCTCCACCGGACTCGGACATATGATTCTCTTTGCACAGCAGATGTCCCGGACGGACAAGGTTATTGTCGGCATCCTGGTCATCGGGATTGCCGGCAGCCTTACGGACTGGCTTCTGGGCATCCTTATCCGTCATCTGGTAGGGAGGTGGGCTGAGCATGGCTGGGATTGATCTGATTCATCTCCGAAAAACCTATCTCATGGGGACGAAGCGCGTAACTGTGCTCGACGGACTGGACCTTTCCATTCCCGAAAACGCCATTACGGTCGTCCTCGGCAAGAGCGGATGCGGCAAAACCACCCTTCTGCGGCTGATCGCCGGCCTGGAATCCCCCGACAGCGGAGAAATCTGTCTGCCGGGAAACCGGAAAACCGCCTTTGTCTTCCAGGAGCCTCGGCTCCTTCCCTGGCTGAACGTCCGGGACAATGTCCAGTTCCCGCTGAATCGGTCTTCCATCCGGCCTGAAGAAACCAGAAATATGCTGGAAACCGTAGGACTCAGCGGAACTGAGCGCGCTCTGCCGCATCAGCTTTCCGGCGGCATGCAGCAGCGTGTCGCGCTGGCACGGGCGCTCCTCTATCATCCGACTCTCATCCTGATGGATGAACCTTTTGCCGCTCTGGATCATTTTACCCGCGTGGACATGCAGCATGCCCTGCTTGACATCCGCCGGAAGACCCAGGCCAGCATTCTGTTTGTGACACATTCCATTGATGAGGCCCTGACCCTGGGCGATACGCTGGTCATCCTTTCCGGCGGTCTGATCCGGGCCCGTTTCGACCTCTCTGCTCCCCATCCCCGTGACCTTCTGTCAGACGATCTGATCGTCCTTCGCCGCCGGATCGTGGCAGGCCTCGAGGAAACAATCCCGTATGCCCTCTCCGAAGACTGAAACACTGCTCCGGAGACCCAAATCAATCATTATTTTTCAGGAGGTTTCCCATGAAAAAGTCTGTGATCCTGTCCCTTTTCCTCTGCATGGTCCTGTCCCTGTCCATTGCCTGCGCCGACAGTCTGTCCATTGACCACCTGACAGTGACCTATGTCACCTCTCCTCTTAATATTCCCAGTATCGTTGAAAAAGAAAACCATATCTTCGAGAGCATTCTCGGGATTCCCGTTGATTATGCCGAAATCACATCGGGAGCTGATCAGACGCAGGCGCTTGCCTCCGGCGATGTTCAGCTGCTGTATGCCGTCGGCGGAACATCTGTCATTCTCTCCGCCGCAAACGGTGCCGATATCAAGGTTCTTAACATGTACTCCCGTGCGCCCCAGGCATTCTGCATGTACAGCAGGGATGAATCCCTCACTACTCCGGAATCCCTGAGGGGCAGGATCATCGCAGGCCCTGCCGGCACCAATCTGCACGAACTTCTCGTTTCTTATCTGAATACCGCCGGAATGACCATCGACGATGTCCAGTACATCAGCATGGGAATTCCGGAGGCAAAAGCCGCGCTGGACGGCGGCAGTGCCGATGTCGCGCTCCTGGGCGGCGCCGCTGCCTATAATGCGTCACTGCAGGGGTATCATCTGGTTGCGGACGGCAAAGGACTCATCAAGGCCATTATCGCCGTCGCTGTCACACAGCAGTTCGCTGATGCCCATCCGGATGTCATTGCAGCCATTTCCGAGGCTGAACAGAAAATCATGGACACCATCACCGCGGATCCCGAAGCCGCTTACGCTCTCACTGCGTCCTATCTGGATCTCAGCCCGGAAGCAGTCCGTGAAATGGCTGCCGCCTATGATTTTTCCCTTGAAATCACCGACGCGGACAAAGCCGGTTTCCAGAATACCGCTGACTTTATGACTGCCTCTCAGATGATTGACCAGCCGTATGATGTCTCCGGTCTCTTTATGAACTGATCGTTTTCTGTCGCCCAAAAGCCTCTCCGGCAACGTCCGGAGAGGCTTTTTCCCTGTCCGGGCAGTCCGGTTCGTCCAGTGCAGGGGAAAAGCGGTTCTGCAGCCGGCAGTTTTCCCGGAAAAACCGCTGATCTGGCAGTTGACGGAGGCGGAGCGCTATGCTATTATGCTGACAGTCAAAGTTAAGCGTTTAACGTCTGCAGAGACCTTTTTGAACATCTGAGAAAATGAAATGGGAGGGACGAACTTGAAGTTCATGCATTCAGAATGGCAGCACAGACTCCGTCACTGGCTGGAAACCCTGAAACAGGACCTCTACGTGCCGCTGGGCGCAATTGAGGTTGAATCATTCATGACAATGGACCATCTGACACCGGACGAGGCCGGAAAACAGTCCTTTGCACCAATGCCCCGGGGAACAAAATGGGGACATACCTGGGAGTACTGCTGGATGCGGAGCCGTATTGTGCTTCCGGAGGAAGCCCAGGGACACCGGATCGCCATGGACCTTCAGACCGGCGGTGAGTCCACGGTATTCGTGGACGGCAGATCCTTCGGAACACGCCGCGCAGAGTGGGTGCATGTGCCCCACCACTATATCGTGGACAATTTCCTCACCGACTGCGGTGAAGCAGGCCGTGCCTATGATCTTCTGATCGAGGCGTATGCAGGCCATTTCTATCCCGAAAGCCCGCTGGGCGGATGTGCCACCGGCCCTGTACTGCCGGGCAGCTATACAGACCCCAAGACAGAGGGCGAGCGCTCCACACTGGGTGCCATGACCTATGGCATCTGGAATGAGGACGCCTATCAGCTGTTTATGGACATGAATACCCTGATGCTGCTGGCAGACCAGCTGGATCCGGAGAGCCTGCGCGCCGACCACGTGGCCCAGGCACTGGAACAGGCTTCACTGGTCATCGATTTTGAACAGCCCATGGAGGACCGCATCGCCAGTTATAACGCAGCCCGGGAGGTGCTGAAACCCGCTCTGGAAGCGGTCAACGGCTCCACAGCTCCGGTCTTCTATGCGATCGGCAATGCCCACCTGGATCTCGCCTGGCTGTGGCCCATGGCAGAGACCCATCGCAAGACCAGCCGCACCTTTGCACAGCAGCTGCGTCTGCTGGAGGAATATCCGGAGTACAAATACCTGCAGAGCCAGCCTGCGGCTTATGAGATGTGCCGGGAACATTATCCCGAACTGTTTGAACGCATCCGGGCAGCCGCAAAAGAGGGCAGATGGATTCCGGAAGGCGCCATGTGGGTAGAGCCCGACACGAATATGACCAGCGGTGAATCACTGGTACGCCAGGTTCTGCACGGGAAACGGTATTTCAAGGATGTATTCGGTGTGGATTCTGTGGTGCTGTGGCTGCCGGATACCTTCGGGTATTCCGCGGCGCTGCCTCAGATTCTGAACGGCACGGGCGTCAAGTACCTGGTCACCCAGAAAATCTTCTGGTCGTACAACGAGGGAGACCAGTTCCCGTACCACTATTTCACCTGGCAGGGTGCCGACGGATCTGAAATTGACTCTTTCCTGCCCACCAGCTATACCTATCGCACCGATCCCCAGGAAATCTGTGAAACCTGGAACAAACGGGTTGAAAAACGCGGACTGGAAGCCTTCCTTCTGCCATTCGGATACGGAGACGGCGGCGGCGGTCCTACCCGCGATCACATTGAATACCTTCTGCGCGAGCACGACCTGGAGGGCATGCCCCGCGCCCGGATAGAAGGTCCTGTACAGTTCTTCGAAGATATGGAGGCTCAGGGCGGTCCGAAGCATACGTACGTCGGCGAACTCTATTTCTCCGCCCACCGCGGCGTTTTCACCTCACAGGCAGCCATCAAGAAAGGCAACCGCAAGGCAGAACTCGCACTGCGCGAGGCTGAAATGTGGGGCAGCATGGCCATGCTGAAAGGTGCGGAGTATCCGCTGTCAAAGATGGATGCCGCCTGGAAGAAACTGCTGCTGAACCAGTTCCACGACATTCTGCCCGGATCCTCCATCGCCCGCGTATATGAGGACGCGCGCAGGGATCACCGCTGGATCATCGCCGAGGCGGAGGATGTACGGAATCAGGCGTTGCAGGTACTGGCAAAGGGACACGGCGTGACAGTATTCAATTCGCTGTCTTTCCCGCGCACCGGACTGGTCCGGCTTCCCGAAGCTTTCTCACAGGGCGCCGAAACCTGTGACGGCGTACAGTTCCCCGGCCAGCCGGCCGAAGGCGGCGCACTGGTACTGGTGACGGTACCTGCCTGCGGTGCAGTCAGCCTGAAGCCCTGCACGTGCGCGGCATCTTCCCCTGTTCATGCACGGCTTGTGGAAACCGGTGCCGTCATTGAAAACGAACAGGTCCGGGCTCTGCTGAACATCCGCGGCGAGGTCATCTCCTTCACCGACCTGGCAACAGGCAGAGAGTATGCCGCCGGCGCAATGAACCGCCTGCTGATGTACAAGGATGTCCCCCGCCTGTTTGACGCCTGGGATATCGATTCCAACTATATCCAGCAGCCGGTGGATCTCGACGAGCCGATCACACTGACCATCCGGGAGGCGGAAGGCCTGCGTGCGGTGATTCATCTGTCCCGCAAGGTAGCCCATTCCAGTTTCGAACAGGATATCGTGCTTGAGGCCGGAAGCCGCAGGCTTGACTTTGTGACCGAAGTGGACTGGCACGAACTACATCGCCTGATGAAGGTGGACTTCCCCGTAGCAGTTCAGGCCACCGAGGGCATTAACGAAATCCAGTTCGGGTACATGACACGTCCGACACACCGCTCCCGCCTGTATGATTCCGACCGCTTTGAGGTCTGCAACCAGCGCTACAGCGCGCTGTGCGACCAAAGCCACGGTGCTGCCGTACTCAATGACTGCAAATACGGCATCAGCATGAACGGCAACGCGCTCCAGCTGACGCTGCTTCGCGCCGCCGCTTCACCCGAAATGCGTGCGGACAACGGCCATCACACCTTCACCTATGCGTTCACCGCATGGGAGGGCAGCTTCATGGACAGCTGCGTGGTTCGTGAGGCCTATGCGCTCAACGTACCGATGGTCGTCGCCGACGGCGCATGCGAAACCTTCAGCGCTTTCAGTGTGGATGCCCCGAATGTGTTTATCGACACTGTAAAGCCCGCCGAGGACGGCAGCGGCGACATCATCCTGCGTCTGTACGAATCCAAGCGTGCAGCCACGGCCTGCGGTCTGGACATCCATCTTCCGGCCAAAAAGGTCTGGGCCTGTGATATGCTGGAAAACAGGCTGAGCGAACTGCCTCTGAGCAATGGAAATGTTTCCCTCAGCTTCCACACTTTTGAGGTCAAAACACTGCGGATTGAACGCTGACCGTCAGCCCCTGCGAAAGGGCCTCTGCCGGATCGGCACAGCGATCCCTTTCTCCGGAAAAAAATATCAGGGACGGCAAATGCCGTCCCTGATTCTTTTTTATAATTCGTTCTGAATGCGCGCCACACTTTCTCTTTCCACCAGTTCAACGCCCAGCAGCACATGTTCCGGCGGCAGATGTTTGTCCTCAATGTGACGGACCAGCATGTCCACCACCGTCTCTGCCTTCCGGTGGATATTCTGGCTGATGGTGGAAAGCTTGGGCGAACAGAGAGAGGAGAGGGGGAGATTGTCAAATCCCAGCACGGATACATCCCGGGGGACACAGAAGCCCATCTCCCGGAAGAGGCTGATCATGACCGCCCCCGTGATGTCCGCGCAGCAGAAAAAAGCCGTAGGCCTTGTGGCCGGATCCGCCATCAGGCGGGAGAGGCGTTCCAGATTCCGGTCCGGATTGCCGTCCGGGAACACATATTCATCCGGTATGCTCAGCCCGCGCGCAGCGAGGCTTTCCCGAAACCCGGACAGTCGGTGCTGATCCACTTCACTGTATTCAAGAGCGGAGGCAACAAATCCAATGCGGCGATGTCCCATGTCCAGGAGGTATTCCCCGCCCAGCCGGCCGCCTGCCTCATCATCAAGTGCCACAACATTGACATTCGGATTCTCCAGATAGCAGTCGGCAAACACGGCAGGCACGGTCTCCAGGGATCGGATGTGCCGGACATTGATCCCGAAAGATCCGCTGAACAGGCACCCCGCCACGTTCCAGCCTTTGATGTCCTGTTCAATCGTCCTGTAATCATCCGTGACACGGATCATCGGATAATATCCCCTCTGAGAGAGGTACATGGTCAGAGCGCCGATATAAACCGCATTATAGGGATTGGTCAGAATGTTTTCATCTATCCGTCCCTGCTGAATCAGTGCCACGACGCGGGATTTCCGCTGGGCAAGCGATCGGGCTGCCTCATTGGGAATATAGCCCAGCTGACGGATAATTTCCTCCACCTGTTCGACCGTTTCCTCTGAAACACGGCTTTTCTTGCCGTTGATCACATTAGACACGGTCGTCGTGCTGACCCCGGCCGCCTTCGCGATCTCCTTCAGCGTAACCATTCCATCACCTCCATTTCCGGAAAATATATCACAACTATCCCGCTTTTGCAATCATTCTGCGCAAACCCGGCTATGCCCCGTCCCGCTGCCATCACTCCCGTTTCAGGTCCGCCGCCCCTGTTTCCCCGCGAAGTCACCGGCACGGACCGCGGAAAACGCAGGGGTCAGCCATACGTTCCGCCGCCATTTTCTCCCTGTCAGGCCGGGGAAAACGTTTTCCGGAATCATGCCCTTTAAAAAAATGGCGTAATTCCAAAAAATGTCAATCATTATTAAAATTAGTGCACAAAGCGAATTGACAGAATGCACAGAACATGCTATAGTCCTTTGTAGGTTGAACGATTAACCTCTCTTTTGACACACCGCTGAAGCGGATTCCGAAACAACAGCAACTTCCAATATAGAAAGGGTGTTTTGATGTCAACTTCGTGGCTGAAAGACGCAGTATTTTATGAGATCTATCCGCAGTCATTCTACGATACAAACGGGGACGGCATAGGCGATTTCAATGGCATCATTGAAAAACTGGACTACATCCGGTCTCTGGGATGCAACGCCCTGTGGATCAACCCCTGCTTCGATTCACCATTTAAGGATGCCGGATATGATGTGCGCGATTACAAGAAAGTCGCGCCGCGCTATGGAACCAACAATGATCTGTACCGTCTGTTCGGCGAAGCCCACAAACGCGGAATCCGCGTGCTGCTGGACCTGGTTCCCGGCCACACCAGTGAGGAACATGAATGGTTCAGGCAGAGCCAGAAAGCAGAGCGGAACGAATTCTCCAACCGTTTCATCTGGACGGATTTCTGCTTCCAGGGTGCACGCGGCATGGGCTTTATCGGCGGCGAGAGTGAGCGCTCCGGCACCTATATTCTGAACTTCTTCAAATGTCAGCCTGCCCTGAACTACGGCTTCCTCAAGGTTGAGGAGCCCTGGCAGCTGCCGGTGGATCATCCGGATGCGATTGCGACCCGCGAAGCCATGAAGGATGTCATGCGCTTCTGGCTGGACCACGGATGTGACGGCTTCCGCGTGGACATGGCAGCCTCGCTGGTCAAAAATGACGACGAGAAAAAGAGCGGCACCAGCGCCATCTGGCGCAATGTGCGTGAAATGCTGGATGCCGAATATCCGGATGCCGCAATGGTCGCCGAATGGAGCAATCCCCCGCTGGCACTGCGGGCGGGCTATCACATGGACTTTTATCTGAACCATCCCGGCGGCGGGTATGCCACGCTGATGCGGGACTATCAGAAAGGATTCCAGCTCTCCTCAGACACCGAGGACAACAGCTATTTCCGGAAGAACGCAAAAGACCGCGATATCAACCGGTTCCTTGCGGAATATCTTCCCTGGTATCAGGATACCCGGGAGATCGGCTATATTTCGATGCTCACCTGCAACCACGATACCGTACGCCCCCGCTTCAATCTGGAGCCGGATGAACTGAAACTGGCTTATGCATTCGTTTTCACCATGCCCGGTGTGCCGTTCCTTTATTACGGCGATGAAATCGGCATGCGCTATTATGATCTGCCCACCTTAGAGGGCGGCTATTACCGTACCGGTTCCCGTACACCCATGCAGTGGGACGGCTCCAGGAATCTGGGCTTCTCCACCGGCTGTGCCGATGCACTGTATCTGCCGGTAGATCCCGCAGCAGATGCTCCTACCGTTGCTGCACAGGAAAATGACCCCGCTTCCCTGCTCAATACCGTTCGCGCACTGCTGAAACTGCGCCACAGCGAAGAAGATCTGCAGGCAGATGCCCCCTTCGAGGTCATCTGTGCAGAAAAAGGCCGGCCTTTTGTCTACCGCCGCGGAAATCTTGTTCTGGCAGTGAACCCTGCCGGTGAGGCAGCCTCCGCAGACATCCCGTCTTCCGGCATGAATGTGCTGTATGCCATCGGCGATGCCTGTGTGAAGGGACACTCCCTCGAGCTTGGCGCCCAGTCCTTTGCCGTACTCAGGTGATCCCACAGGAACGGCCCGCTTTCATATGGAACTGACGGATTCAATCCGTTAGAAATAAACAAGGAGGAAACCCGCAATGAAAAAAAACCTTTCTATTGCACTGGCGATTGCGATGATCATGGCGCTGCTCATGAGCTTCACCGCTCTTGCCGAATCAACCGACGTCGGAACTCCGCGTTCCGAGACGCTGATCATGGAAACTCAGACGCCTACTGACGTTCCCGGACAGTTCAACCCCTATATGATGGGCACGCAGATGGGCTTCGGTATCCATCAGCTGATCACCGCCCACCTGTGGGAGATTGACACCGCGCTGGGTGAGCAGTTCGGCGAGGTTGCTGCTGCCATGCCTGAACCGAACGAAGACTTCACCGAGTTCACCGTGAAGATCCGTCAGGGCATGAAGTGGTCCGACGGCGAAGACATCAATGCCGACGACGTCGTGTTCACCATGAACATGATCAAAAACAACCCCGGCATCGGCTGCTCCGCCTACACCAACAGCGTGCTGGAGTCCGTTGAGAAGATCGATGACTACACCGTGAAGTTCCACATGGTGGATTCCTTCCCGCGTCTCGCCCTCAAGTTCGGTGTCACCATCTGGGGCTGCGACTACTACATCGTGCCTGAGCACATCTACAAGGATGTGGCTGATGTCACCCAGTTCAAGGATTCCACTCCTGTAACCGCCGGCCCGTACACCGTAAAGGATTACGATCCGAACGGCCAGTGGATTCTGTATCAGCTGCGCGAAGACTGGCAGCAGTCCGCTATGGGCGTTGCCGGTGCTGAGCACTATGGCTTCACCGCCGAACAGGCTCCTGCCAAGTATGTCTGGTGCCGCGTCCTGGGCGATGACACCACCCGTCAGATGGAAATGATTTCCAACAACGTTGACCTCCTGTGCGAAGTCACTCCTGAAATCCTCGATTACATGGTTTCCAAGAATGACAAGATCGCCTGCTGGTACAAGGATTTCCCGTATGCAACCTCTGATGACCCCTGCTCCAAGGGCATTGGCTTCGGCATCGGCAAGGGCGCTCCGTTTGACAACAAGTTCTTCCGCTGGGGCGTTGCGCTGGCCATGAATTTCGACGACATCTCCCTGAGCATTTTTGACGGTGTCGGCCGCGCTTCCGCGTTCCCGATCATCACCGCTACCTCCGCCGGCCAGGAGCTCTATTACAAGCCCGTGGCAGAATGGCTGAAGAACGAATTCAAGATGGAACTCTCCGACGGCACCGTGATCACCGGCGCTGACGTGTGGGATCCCGACTATGCAACACGTATGGCTGCCGACACCGGTGTTGAAGGCGACGAAGCCTATCTGCAGGATATGTTCGGCCTCGGCTGCTGGAAGTACAACCCCGAACTGGCTGAGAAGCTGTTCATCGAAGCCGGCCTTGAGAAGAAGAGCGACGGCTGGTACTTCAATGGCGAGCCCTTCGTCCTCCACCTGACCTATCTGGCCAACACCGAAGCTCAGGCAGGCCGCGGCGTCACTGCTGCCTATGACCAGCTGACCAAGTTTGGCTTCAACTGCGAAATCAATTCCGAGTCCTCCGCGACCTGGGATACCATCAACTCCACCGGCGAATTCGAGATCCGCGGCATCTGGCCCACCGGCTTCATTACGAAGGACATTTACAGCCAGATCAATGGCTGGGACGCCGACCTGATCAGACCTCTTGGCGAGCAGAGCTCCGGCCAGGGCACCCGCTGGAACAGCCCCGAGGCCACCAACATCATCCATGAGCTGGCCAAGGTTTCCCCGGATTCCGAAGAATCCTACAAGCTGGGCATCGAATTCCTGAAGGTCGCCGTTGCGGATATGCCTTTCATCGGCTTCCATTCCGGTGTTAAGTTCGTGCCGTCCAACAGCTCTGTCTGGGAGGGCTATCCCACTGCTGACAACCCCTACAACGGTCCGTGGTGGTGGTGGAGCTGCTTCAAGTACATCGCTCCGTTCATCACTCCTGTGAAGTAATGTAACTGCAGCACGCTGCGAGGCATAACATGATTGGTGCACGTGCCGCCTGACGCGGCGCGTGCATTTTCATTGGATTGAAACCGCCGGAAGCGGCTGCCTGAACCGTTTATCGATGCGCCCCTTCGACGGGGCTGCTTCAATTCCAATCGTGCAATGCACGCTGTAAACGAAGGGGTGTAGCCAGTGAAATTTTGGAAATATCTGGGCCTGCGCATACTGACGTGGGCGCTGACGATCCTGATCGGCGTAACCTTCATCTTTTTCATTCCGCGCATGTTCCCGTCAGATCCTGTTGAGAGCATGATCGGTCAGATGCAGGCTCGCTCGGGCCAGATGGACCCGGCAGCCAAGGAAGCGCTGCGAACCTCACTGCGTATCCAGTTCGGCCTTGAAGGCTCACTGTGGACGCAGTACACGACATTCCTTTGGAAAGGATTACTGCACTTTGACTTTGGTCCGTCGCTGATGAGCTATCCCACGCCATGCAGCGAGATTATCGGCAGAAACCTGCCATACACGATCGGCCTGTCCATGATGACAACCATCGTGGCCTGGTGCATCGGCAACCTGATCGGTCTTCTGGCCGGTTTCCGTAAGAACAAAACCTCCTCGAAAGTGCTGGAGGCTATTGCCATCTGTATTTACCCTATCCCCTACTTCATCCTGGCTCTGGTGCTTCAGATCGTATTCGGCTATGTACTGGGGTGGTTCCCGCTGCAGGCAACCATTCAATACAGCAACGGTACCCTGGCCTTCCTCGGCTCCCTGCTGAAATCTTCGGTACTTCCGGCCGTCTCCATCCTGCTCCTTGGCACCGGCTGGTGGATCATCTCCATGAAATCCCTGTCAGCTACCACAGCAGAGGAAGATTTCGTTCTGTACGCCCGCTATCGCGGACTGTCCGAGAAAAAAATCGGAACAAGCTATGTTTTCCGTAATTCCATACTGACCCAGATTACAGCACTGGCCATGAGCCTCGGCGGCGTGTTCAACGGATCAATCATGACGGAGATCATCTTCGGCTATCCGGGTGTCGGCACACTGATTCAGGGTGCTATCATGCAGTCTGATTACAACATGATTCTGGGCTGTATTACCATATCCATCGTCGCCATCGCAACCGCCACGCTGATCGCTGACCTGATCTATCCGTTCATCGATCCGCGTATCCGCTACAGCTAAGGAAGGAGGGAGAGTCCATGAAAAAGTTCTGGAAAAATGCAAGCCTGCGTTTGAAAATCGGCATCTTTATCACGCTGTTCTTCCTGATCCTTGGTTTTGTAGTGTACTTCTTCCCCCATACTGATCCGTTTCCGAACAACATCCGTATGAAAAACAAGCCCATCTCGGCTGAGCACTGGCTGGGTACGACCGCTCAGGGTCAGGACATCTTCTGGCTTCTGATCGAAGCAATTCACAATTCTCTGACCATCGGCTTCATCGTTGCCGCAATCGGTACGGTCGTAGGCGTCCTGGTAGGGCTGATCTCCGGCTTTGTGGGCGGCACACTCGACCGGATACTCATGGTGATCACCGACACGTTTGTCGTCATCCCTTCGCTGCCGGTGCTGATCATGATGACCTCGCTGATGAAAGGCAGCTCAACGGTCTTCCTTCTGGCCATCGTCCTTGCTGTGTTTGCCTGGGCCTGGCCCAGCCGACAGATCCGTTCCATGGCACTGACCATGAAGGAGCGTGACTTTATTCATACGGCCTGGTTCTCGGGTGAGGGCACGATTCAGACGGTTGTCACCGAGATCCTGCCCTTTACTCTCACCTGGTCGCTTTCGAACTTCATGAACGCAACGCTGAGCGCCATCGCCTCCGAATCCGGTCTGGCGGTTCTGGGCCTGTCTCCCGGAAACCTGGTCTCTCTTGGCAACATGATCCAGTGGGCCAGAAACTACAATGCCATCATGATGGGCCGCTGGAACTGGATTCTGCCTCCGATTATCGGTACGATCGTGCTGTTCATCGGCCTGTTCATGCTGATCACCGGCTATAACGACTACATGTCCATGAAACGAGGTAGATAAAATGCTGAAAATTGATCATTTGTCCGCCTCCTACAAGACGATTGACGGAAACGTTCATGTCGTCAAGGACTGCAATTTCGAGATCTACGACAACGAAATCTTCGGCATTGCGGGCGAGTCCGGATGCGGTAAGTCAACCCTGCTCAAGACACTGTATGATATCGTCGAATTCCCGCTGGAAATCGATTCAGGCAAGGTCGTGCTGAGCGGAACCAAGAACGGCAAGGAATTCTCCTTTGAATCCGGTGAGATTCGCAAGAGCTGGTGGAATCAGATCTCTTATGTGCCTCAGGCGGCACAGAGCGTGCTGAACCCCATCGTGCGTCTGAAGGACCAATTCCTTGATTCCATTCCGAAGGAGACCAAAGAAGAAACCTCCGCTCAGACACTGGCCCGCGTCGCAAAGTACATGGAAGGACTTGGCCTGTCTCCGGATGTTCTGGACGCATACCCGTTCCAGCTTTCCGGCGGCATGCGCCAGAGGGCGGTCATTGCGCTTGCTACGTTCATGTCCCCTAATGTGGTACTGGCGGACGAGCCCACCACCGCACTGGACGTGGTTGTGCAGCGCGGCATCCTGATGATGCTGATGGACCTGCAGAAACAGTTCAAAAATACCCTGGTCATCGTCAGCCACGACATGGGCGTGCATTACCAGATCACCGACCGCATGGGCATTATGTATTCCGGCTCATTTGTCGAGCTGGGACCGACGGAGGCGATCTTCGATGATCCCATCCATCCCTATACCAAGATGCTGATCGGCGCACTGCCCCGTGTGGGCGACAAGAGCCAGAAGGTCGGTATTCCCGGCCGTCCTCCGGCCCTGAAAAATCCCCCGCCGGGCTGCCGCTTTGCTGCCCGCTGCCCGCAGGCTACTGACAAGTGCCGCCAGGATCCGCCTCCAGAATTCAGGGAGATCAGACCCGGCCGCTTTGCTGCCTGCCACTACCTGGAATCGGAGGTGAACTGACATGGCGGAAAAGCTGCTTGAGATTAACCATGTCAGCAAGGAGTTCCGTATCGGCGGCATGCTCAGCCGCAAGAAAATCCTCGCTACGGACGATGTGTCGCTGTCTATCGATGCAGGAAAACCTGTGATACTGTCCATCGTCGGTGAATCCGGCTGTGGCAAATCGACCCTTTGCAAGATGATTCTGAGGCTGTACACCGCCGACAAGGGCAAAATCACGCTGCTAGGACACGACTATGCCGACAAGAAGGGATATGATCCCCAGCAGTTCAAGCTGGATGTTCAGCCCATTTTCCAGAACCCCTTTGAGACCTTCTCCATGCGCAAAACCGTGGATACCTATCTGTACAACACAGCGCTGCGTCTGGGAATCTGCAAAACCCGTACAGAGGCTGACAAGCTGATTGATGAGACGCTGCACAACGTAGGCATGTCACTCTCCGTGGTCAAGGGCAAGTACATGACCCAGTTCTCCGGCGGTGAACTGCAGCGCATTTCCATTGCGCGCGCGCTGATCACCCGTCCGAAACTGATCATCGCCGACGAGCCCGTAGCCGCCATCGATGCTTCGATGAAGATGAACATCGTCAACCTGTTTAAGGAACTGAAAGAACAGTATCAGGTATCGTTCATCTACATCACCCATGACCTTTCCACCGCCTATTATGTCTCTGACTACATTGCGACGCTGTATCGCGGCGGCCTGATCGAATACGGTCCGGCCAAAGATCTGATGGACCACCCCGCTCATCCCTATACAGAGCTGCTGATGAACGCGGTCCCGCGTGTCGGCGACAAATGGAAAGAAAATATGGTCATGCCCGACATGGAAGGCAAGGAGTTTGCACTGACCTGCTGCAAGTTTGCACCACGCTGTCCTTATGCAACTGATGAATGCCGCAAGAACCGCCCCAATGAGACGGACCTCGGCAATGAGCGCAAGGTTCGCTGCTTCCATCCGTTGGTCAGGTAATCCCTGAAACAATTCCGATGAGCCGGAGGCGCAACAGCTTCCGGCTCTTTTTAAAAACAGGAGGAAACTATGTCATTTACGGATCACTGGATCATCCGGCCGAACCCTGCTGCGGGTTCGATATTGGAGGGTGACGGCTATCGCATTACGGTGCTGACCGACCGGATGCTCCGGCTGGAGTATGAACCCGGGAACCGCTTTCGCAACGGTGCGACACAGACAGCCATCAACCGTGCATTTCCCCTTCCCGAGTTTACGGTCAGAGACAGCGAAGACCGTCTGTGCATTGAAACCGCCAGCCTGCGGCTGGAATATGATAAAAAACCCTTTTCATCCGAAGGCCTTACTGCCTGGCTGAAAGGAAAGATGGGAAACCATGGTGCAGTCTGGCACTACGGTGAGAGTGAACGCAACCTGAAAGGAACAGCACGAACGCTGGACAGGGCTGACGGCGGAACCGTCCGGTCATTTGGCGGTCAGGGAACAGATGAACCGCTCGAGATGGGAGACGGACTGATGTCCCTGGAAGGCTTCGCTGTCCTTGACGACAGCCGAAGCATGGGCATGGATGAAACCGGCAGACTGACTCCTGCCGACGGCGTGGGCATCGATCTCTATCTGTTCGCCTACGGATGGAGCTTTAAGGATGCACTGCGTGATTTTTACCACCTGTCAGGCCCGATACCTCCGATTCCGCGCTATGCGCTGGGCAACTGGTGGAGTCGTTATTACTGTTATACGGAAAAGACTTACAAAGCCCTGATGGAACGCTTTGCTTCAGAACAGGTGCCGTTGTCGGTAGCCGTAATCGACATGAACTGGCACATTACGGACATTGATCCAAAATACGGTTCCGGCTGGACCGGGTACACCTGGAATCCGGAGATGTTCCCTGACCCCAAAGCCATGATGGACTGGCTCCACGAGCGGCACCTGAAAGTAACACTGAATGAACATCCTGCCGACGGCATCCGAGCCTGCGAAGACCTCTATCCTGAAATGGCTGCCGAAATGGGGATCGATCCGGAAAGCGGGTACCCTGTGGACTTCGATGCTTCCAGTGAGCAGTTCCTGCAGGCCTATGAGAAGGTGGTGCTGGACAGCTTTGAGCGTACCGGAGTGGATTTCTGGTGGATCGACTGGCAGCAGCGCGGCGGAAGCCGCATTCCAGGCGTAGATCCTCTGTTTGTGCTGAACCATACCCGCTGGCTGTACGCCAACCGCAAAGGCGAAATCGGCATGACTTTTTCCCGTTACGGCGGCCCCGGCAGCCACCGTTATCCGGTAGGTTTCTCCGGCGATACCTGCATCACCTGGGACAGTCTGGCTTTCCAGCCCTATTTCACTGCCACCGCTGCGAACATCGGCTACGGCTGGTGGAGCCACGACATCGGCGGCCACATGCTGGGCATCCGCGACGAGGAACTTTCTGTGCGCTGGCTCCAGTTTGGCATTTTCTCCCCGATTATGCGTCTGCACTCGTCCATGAGTGAATTCCTGAGCAAGGAACCCTGGACCTATTCCATGGAATCCTGCAGCATCATGGAACACTTTCTGCGTCTTCGCCACAGGCTGGTTCCGTGGCTGTATGGACGGATGCTTCAGGCAGCGCAGGAAGGCAGTACGATCCTTTATCCTGCGTATTACGACTGGAATTTCGACTGGGATATTCCGCAGATGCAACGGGATGAATACGTATTCGGCGGACAGATGCTGGTCGTCCCCATCGTTACCCCCATGAACAGAGACACGCATCTGGGGTCCGCAATGGCATGGCTTCCTGAGGGTACATGGGTGGATTTCTTCAATGGCCATCGTTATGCCGGCGGACAGCGTCTCCGGGTCTTCCGCCCCATCAGCGAAATGCCGGTGTTTGTACGTCCCGGCACCATTGTGCCTATGGATGGTGCCCCTGCACCGGAAAACGGGTGCCCGCTTCCGGAACAGATCTGCTTCCGTGTGTTTACCGGCGCAAGCGGCGAACATACCCTGATCGAGGACAACGGAGCCAGACCGGGTTCACCTGACTACCGCCGTGCCGAGACCCTCTGCACCATTTCCGAGGGAGAGACTCTGACCCTGCGGATCGATCCTGCAAAGGGCGCGCCGGAGATCCTTCCCGCCTCGCGCCGCATGCGTCTTGAAATCGTCGGCATCTCCAACATTCTGCCGGACGAAGCCAGCTGCGGATATGAGGCCGGTTATGATGCCGATACCCGCACACTGACGCTCACTCTGGATGCAGCCGCAGGCGACGGTGCGGTCCTCATCTGGAACACCCCCTCCCGTCCGGCACTGGACATTCCCGGAATGGTGCACCGGCTGCTTCAGCCGATCCATATGTCAAACCCGGTGAAAGACAGGATGCTTCAGATTGCAGAGACCGTCACACGCCCAGAACGGCGCCTGGCTGCCTTTATGACCTTCGATCTGCCGGATGGGCTGATCGACGCACTGACGGAACTGGAATACATCGAATGATTTATAAAATGCGCGGACAGGCGATTCCGCCTGTCCGCGCAAACTGCTGTGCTCGGAGGTGATTTTCATGCGGCGAGCTACGCCGTATTATGCACTCATCCAGGGTCTCTATTGGGCCATCTACTGCCTCATGGCCGGTTTTGCTTCAGTATTTCTGCTGGATCGGGGCTTTACCAATGGCCAGATCGGTCTGATTCTTGGTTTTTCCTATCTGCTGTCCGCATTCCTTCAGCCCGTCATCGGTGCTTTTTTCAGCCGATATGGAATTCGTCTGAACTGGGGAATTGCCTGTCTGTATATTCCCGTGGCACTTCTGTCGCTATGCATTCTCGTACTGCCTCTGGAGCAGATCGCGGTAGCCGTAATGATCGTGATCATCTTCACGATACAGTCCATGCTGCAGCCTTCCGTCAACGCACTGCACCAGAACTTTGAGACAGAAGGCCGGCAGGTAAACTTTGGCCTTGCAAGGGGAGTCGGTTCAGCAGCCTATGCTCTGTCTTCGTTTCTGATGGGACGCCTGCTGATGCACTTTTCACCGTCAATTCTGCCCGGCGCATACGGACTCTGTGTTGTCGTGATGATTATCGTGCTCTTCTGTGCCAGAACCGGCAGCGGATCACGCCGAAGGGTGGACGCCCGGGGCGATTCCTATGCCGACATCCTCCGCCAGCATCCGCATATGGGTCTTTTCCTGATCGGCGTACTGTGCATGTTCCTGGTCTATTCTTTCATTGAAGCCTTTCTGGTGCAGATCATCATCAGCATTGGCGGTAACAGCGGAGATCTAGGCACGGCAATCACGCTGAGCGCCATGACTGAACTGCCTGCCATGATCCTCTTTTCACGATACAGCCGAAAAGGAAGCGGCATCCGCCTCTTCATGTTCTCCATCTGGTTCTGGTTCGCCAGAGACCTGCTGACACTGCTTGCTCCCAGCCCGGCCATTCTCTTCGCCGTACAGCTGCTGAACTTTGTCAGCTGCGCCGTGTATGTTCCGGGAATGATGGACTATATGCGCCATGTTCTCCCGGAAACACAGCTGCTTCGCGGCGTCACCATGGCAGGCACTGCCGCCACGGTTGGCAGCCTGCTGGCCACCATCATGGGCGGATGGCTGATTGACGCCATCGGCGTCCGGAGCGCGCTGGCAGTCGTACAGCTGTTCCCGGCCTGCGGCACCATCCTGCTGACGCTGGCGCTTCTTCACGCGATCAGACACCCGTCGGGACAGGAAGGCTGACCGCCTTCAGATTTTCCCGACCAGCTGGCGGTATTCTCCGGGGGTCATTCCCCGGATTTCCCGGAACGCCCGGTTGAAATAGCTGGCATCCTGAAAACCGCATTCCGCAGCAATATCCGCAATTTTACGGTCAGTAGAGCTGAGCAGCTCTGCCGCACGCTGGACACGGAAACGCTTGACGTACTGAATCGGTGGTATCTGTATGGTGTTCCGAAAGCAGCGCAGACATTCACTCTGACCGATCATCGCACTGGCAGCAATATCCGCCATGGTAATATCCTCGGCGTAATTCTGCTGGATAAAGCGAAGCATCTGCTTGATCCGTTCACTGTCTCGAAGCATTTTTTCGGACACAGCTGTGACATTCCCGGGCAGATGCCGGGTGAGCAGGAAAATCAGCTCTGACAGCGCAGCGCGCACCTCAAATTCATACCCCGGAGCGTCTGAGGCACCTGACTGCCACGCGCGCTCAATCATCTGAAGCGCCTCCTGATGCCAGGGCTGCGTGCCGTCGAAAGCCAGGCTCTTCATACCGCTGCCAATCAGCGGCCTCATGTAGGACTGCCAGTAAATACTGTCGATGCTGCCGATCAGCCGGGGATGGAACACCAGCGAATGATAGCGGCAGTGTGTTCCCTTTATTCCCTGTGCGGAGTGCAGCACATTTGCGTTGACGAAGAACCCCTGACCCTGACGCAGAAGGTACTTCCTCCGCCCTGCCGATACAGTGGTTTCTCCCGCCTGAACATAGACGGCCTCCATTTCATCATGCCAGTGCCAGGGCACACGATTGTGCTCCAGCTCGTCCTGATAGAAAGCAATTGGAAACAAAGGGGTGCCGTGACTGGCCAGTTCCTGCCCCTCACTGCTGGTAAACAGCGCGTTGCTGACGGTATGTGTAATGGCCATGTATTCCTCCATGATGGCGATTTTGTCCTATGAAATTGACGATTAAAGACTAACTCTCCAGGAAATCCGGTGATATAATCACAGCCGAAGTTGAGGCGTAGCAGCTGCTCCGCCAATCAGCTTCGATTCCGATACCCTCATAAAAGGAGAACATAACAGTGAAACGTTTTTTCAAAGGACATTTCTTTCTGGGCCGTATGGCCAGCCGTACGGACGATGAATTCATCGAGAATGCGAATCAGCACATTGAAATCAAGCCGGAAGGCCTTCGCTGGTTCTGCGGAATGCACGATCTCGATTCATCCATTACCTGCCGGATGCTGTAAGAGCATTGGCCTCTAATTGAAAGTACTCGGGAACGGGGGAAACCCCGTTCCCGTTTTTTTCTGTGTGATCGTCTCTCCCGAAAACCGGCAGCCATACGATCTGATGACACGAACCCCGTCCATCAGGGCTTTTCTCCATGCGCCAGTCTGCGCAGCGGCCGGTAAAAGATGACCGCTGTCGCCAGCATCAGTCCGCCCCACAGTCCATACACAAATGGAATACTCGTGGCATCCGCAATCAGTCCTCCCAGAAGTGCCCCGACAATGCGTGCAATGCCAAAGGAAATCATCTGATAAAGACTCTGTGTGCTGGCCTGCAGTTCCCTGCGGCAGACCCTGCCCAGATACATGTACGGAACAAACTCAAAACAGGAAAGATGGTAAATGGAGAGCATCTGCGCCAGCACGATCGCAACCGGCGAACGAAGAACGGAGAGAAGGGAGAAGCGTACAGCACCGACCAGGAGCCCGATCCGAAGCCAGTACCAGATAGAAAAGCGCCGCATGAGCCTGTCCGCAATCAAGAGGAACGGAATTTCCAGGGCTACCGACAGCGTATTGATAATCCCGACCACGGTATTGCTGATTCCCAGGTCACCCAGATGTTTCGAAAAAAACGACAGGTTGAACTGGTGGCCGATACTGGCCAGGAAAACGATCATATACAGCAAAAGAAGCTTTTTCTCCCGGAACAGTTCAATGATGGATACTTTTTCGCTGCGGTGCTGATGTCCCTCCACCTTCGGAAGAAAGGCAGCTGCGGCTGCCGCCAGCAGCAGAACCGTTCCCATGGCAGGATACAGTCCGCGCAGAGAGGCAGACATCACGAAGCCGGTGATGAGAATCCCCACCTGATAGCCAATCGTGCCTGTCATACGGATAGGCCCGAAGCTGTGTCCGTGTTCTTCGGTATACTCGATACAGATCGCATTGCCGACAGGTGCCGTTGGAAGGTAGAACGTGTTCTGCAGCAGCAGTACCACAAGCAGGGGCATAAAGCCCGCTGATGCCGGCAGTACCAGAAAACACATACTGCCTGCCAGTACCAGAGAAAGGACAACTACGGAACGCTTGTAGCGGGAACGATCCGCCAGCATTCCCCAGACAGGCTGTGCAAACAGTCCGACCAGCGCCAGAACCGCTGAGATC
>CACXHF010000251.1 GCA_902767305.1 uncultured Eubacteriales bacterium | reverse complement strand
CTTTCCACCTTTACCGAGGTCTACGTCGAACTTCGTTCTGCCGCTCTCCAGGCCGGAATTCCCGGATCAGAAGCCCTGAATGACGACCTTCTGTACACCCCTGCAAAACGTGAGGCACTTGAGCCTGTCTATCCGGAACTCGTCCGCTACGGTGAGTATATCGATGAGGATATCGTGGCTCTTACCCCGGTTCGGTCCTTCTTTGCCCGTCACTTTGGCATCTGGATCGGCACACTTGACGAAAAGGCGATTTACAGCCGGCAGCAGGAGCTACGTCAGCATACTCGGATTATCAGCCTTGAGCTGAACGGGGATGCCTATCCGCAGCGCCTGCATCCGCTGTTCAACCCGCACAGCATTCATCTTTCCCGCCACATCAGTTTTCTGGCTCCCTGCACCATCTGGTCTCTGACCGTCGTCTTCTTCTTTTTCTGCTTTATCGGCTGGGTCTGGGAGGTAACCCATCATCTGATTACCTACGGTGATTTCGTCAACCGCGGCACGCTTCACGGCCCATGGCTGCCCATCTATGGCAGCGGCGTTGTCCTGATTTCCATTTTTCTCTATCCGCTGCGCAGAAAACCTGCCCTGGAGGCCATCGGAATCACGATTCTGTGTGGGATTGTGGAATACATGACCTCCTATCTCATGGAAATGGCTTATGGAAAACGCTGGTGGGATTATACCGGCTATTTTCTCAATCTCAATGGCCGCATCTGCGGTGAAGGCCTGTTTGCGTTCTGCTTCGGCGGAATGGTAGCCGTCTATTTTCTCGTTCCGCTCCTGGATGCCCTGGCCGTCCGGATTAAGCCGAAACTGCTGATTTCCGTTTCCCTTGTTCTCTTCGCCCTGTTTTCCGGCGACCTTGTCTATTCCCACTTTGTCCCGAACGTGGGCGTCGGCATCACGGAAGAATACGAAGATCTTCCTCCGACAGAGCCGATGACTGCCGTACTGATGCCGGAGGGTCCGGTCCGGACACTCGCCCGGAATCCCCGCTGAATATGAAACAGCCGCTGCCCGAAAACCGGGCAGCGGCTGTTATTGTATTCTCAGGCCGCAGCGTCTTCCTCTGCGTCAAACTGTTCACTCAGTCCGTCATAAGCGTCTATGGCATTATCCAGGATCCGCAGGAAATCCGCTTCGGGAATCATGCCTCCCTGCTCTTCGACACCCTTAAAGTGTACCGGGAAACGGGTCGGCGGTGTCTCCATTGAGAGAGCCGTCCTGTTTCGCAGCTGACTGATATTCTGATAAACGAGTTCTGCCGTCCAGTATGCACTGCCGTTCTCATCCAGCCAGCGGGTAAAGACAAGCTTTACCCCAATCGGCGTATGCTGCTCAATCGTATCCGACAGATGGTATTCCTGCACGTTCATCGCCGAAAGCACGCTGGCAATGTTCGAATCATGTCCGCAGAGAAAACTGAATTTCCGTCCATCCGCTTTCATTTCAGCGCGGATTTCCTTCAGCAGCGGATTGGCCACATTGACCGCAAGCAGCGGCGTTTCAAACAGAACAAAGGTGTAGGCATCCACAATGCTGTGCAGTTTCTTCCAGTCCTCAAAGGTCAGCGGATGTCCGAAAGCCATATCCCGGTCATCCGGCATTTCATAATGCTGGAACTTCAGGGCATCTGCCACAGACGTCGCCGTCCTGACAGGTCCGGTCATTCCCGGCTCCTTGCCGAGTTCGAGCTGAATGGTCGTCTCATCCTTCAGAAGATCCCCATATTTTCCGGAGCGGTACGCTTCACTTTCTTCCATATCGGTCACTTCCATCAGCAGGGAAATGGCCTCCTTCAGGCCTTTCTGAATGCCTTTCATCCCTTCCCCGCCGCCTTCGCTGTCAATCTGTTCCATGACCGCATCGGCATAGGCATCCGAAAGATAGGTCAGTACCGGAGAGAACGTCGGATCCATGGTATCATATTCCACATGTACCTCAACCGGCACATTTGCAGTGGGGAACAGTCCTGCAGAGAAATAGCGCGCTGTTGCGATGGTCCGCTGCTTTGCATTGGCATAGACCCGCACCGCTCCCTCTTCGGGACGGTAATTTTCCGGGAAAAAGCCTTCCTGCTGCAGCCACTTCTGGAAATACTGGCCCATCATCGTTTCCAGCACGCCGCCCAGCATGGACAGTTCACTGGGACTGCTGGTCCACTTAACCCAGGGATGCGGCGTAATATCGCCAAGGAGCGAACCGCCGCCGGAGAGCGGTGAGCGGATGTTGTGCCGGCTCAGGACCACGACCCGGTCGATTGCATAATCCGGCTGCGGCAGCTTCTTTTCCACGCGATTGAAACAGCCGCAAAAACGGACATCATCTGCTGTACAGGCAGAAATCTGATCCGCTCTGATTCCCTCTTCGTTCTCCACTTCAATCAGGAAATGATACTGTCCGAGTGCACTGCCTTCGGGACGGTCATGCACGGCTGTCATCCCAAGCCCGGCCTCACGCAGCGTAAGAATAAACTCCGCCAGCCTCTTGCCGGGTCCGCTTACCACAAAGACCGCATGCTTCGGTGTTTCCGCGTCCGCCGGATCTTTCCCCAGCACGTAGAAGCGCGTCCGGTTCTCACGGCTGATCTGCACATTTTCTGCCAGCACCTGAAGTCCGTTCCGTGAGGCAGCTGCCGGCGCAGCCACTGCGGCAATGGACGTATCTCCGGTTTTTGCCACATACTCCGCCGCAGCCGCCGTGCTGGCCATTTCCATTTCTGCAGCCTCCGGCAGGAACTCCTCTCTCCACCGGGCGCTCTGCAGCAGTCCCTGCTTATGCGAACAGACGGTCCGGATATCCGAAAGCGCCGCTCCGGGGAGAGCCATCAGTGTCTGGCTGATCGGCAGCACAATTTCCCCCGTGACATAGAGTTTTTCCGCCTGGATCAGAGCATCCACATAGCTGTCGACTGCACCGCCCAGTGTATTTTCCTGGGGAATGACGGCAAATTCCGCTTCCCCGTTCAGGACGTCGGCCACCGCAGCGTCGACGGTTTCCCTCGCCTGAAAGGTTTCCTCATTCTGAAACCAGAACCGGGCCGCCTCCTCAGTATAGGTTCCCTCCGGTCCGAGAAAACTTACACGATTCGGTGACGCCATTCCAAGAGCAGGTATAAGAAGCATCAGTACCAGAGTCAGACCGATCAACTTTTTCATCATCTTTTCCCTCCTGTTCGATTCAGTGAAAGAAACAGAACCTCCCCTGTTCTTTCGTATGCGTAAAGGCTGTTCACAGTCTGTACGCTTATTTTACCCGATCCGGGCATTCCTGTCCATACGCAGAAACCGTCTTCAGCTGTCGGCTGGTTCTTCCGTCTTTCCACCCGTAAGCCCCGTCTTCCACCGGACCAGATCCATCAGAATCGGCTGCAGCTTTCTTGCCTGATCCGTCAGTTCATACTCAACCCGGATCGGGACTTCCAGAAATTCCCGCCTGATCACCAGCTGATCCCTTTCCATCTCCCGCAGCGTCTGGGAAAGCATCGTATTCGATACCCCCTTCACATTGTGCAGGAGTTCATTGTAACGGCTGGCTCCGTTCGCCGAAAGTGAACACAGTACCCGCATTTTCCATTTCCCGCCGATACTCTCAAGTGCCTCCTGCAGAGCACACTGTTCCTGACAGGGGCATTTTTGCTGTTCAGACATCCTTTCCCTCCAGCTCCACATTTTCTTCCTTACAACGGATTATTTAAGTTATTGACAGCCTTCCTCCGTTCCTGTACAATCCTATCAGATAAGGATTCCGTTGTAAAGACTGAATTCTGATCTGCAGTTTTTTATCGGAGGAAACCCATTATGGGAAAGAAACTCGTTGCTTATTTTTCTGTCAGCGGCGTAACTGCCAGAATTGCCCGGGAAATAGCTTCGGTTGAGCAGGCAGACTGCTTTGAAATTCGTCCCGAGAAACCGTATACGAAGGAAGATCTGGACTATACCAATAAGCAGTCCCGCAGTACGCTTGAAATGTCCGATCTCAACTGCCGTCCTGCCATCGTCACCGACGGCCTCGACCCGGACGGCTATGACGTCATTTTCGTCGGCTTCCCCATCTGGTGGGGCCGTGAGCCGAGTGTCGTGGACACCTTCCTGACCGCCTGGGATTTCAGCGGGAAAAAGATTGTCCCGTTCTGCACCTCCGGCGGCAGCGGTATTGGAAAGACGGCCGAACGGATTCAATCCCTGACCGGCAGTGCCTGCGTGGACGCCGGAAAGCGCCTCGGCGGTGAAGTATGTGAAGAGGACCTGAAGCTCTGGACCGCAGGGCTTGAACTTGAATAATCTGTCAACAGAGAAAGGAGACGGAGCTGTTTCGTCCTGAGGACCAATCATGCTCCTGAAAACAGTTTATGAAAACCATTACGAAGGAAATGACCATTCGCGAAGTTCTTGAAATCGACCCGACAACCGCACCGATCATGACATCCTACGGCATGCACTGCATGGGCTGCCCGTTCAGCCAGATGGAAAGCCTTGAAATGGGCTGCGCTGCACACGGATCCGATGTAGATGCGCTGGTCAGCAAGCTGAACGAGTATATCGCCTCCAAGGCCTGATTTCACCAGGCTTTGGCCCTGTCTGCCGGTATTCGTGCAGCAAAAGATCATTCCCTGCCGGGGCAGATGCCCCGGCAGATTTGGTTTCTGCACGTATCTATGACCTGCTGAGGAATCCACTATGAAAATGACACTCTTTCTGACCGGAGGAACCGGATTTCTGGGAACTGAACTGGCCTCTCTCCTGGTCCGGCAGCCGGAAACGATCCTGTATGTACTGGTCCGTGCCGCGGACAGACAGGCGGCTGTTCACCGCCTCCGTGCCCTCTGGCATCATGATCCGGATCTGTCACAGTCAATCGGCCGCACTGTCATTCCGCTGTGCGGCGATTTTACATTGCCCGGTCTCGGTCTCACCGACGGAGATCTTGCCCTGCTCCAGGGGGTTGACGCCGTCATCCATGCCGGTGCTGAAACCGGATTCCAGTGCGACCTGGAAACGCTCGAAAAGATCAATGTGGAGGGGACCCGGAACGTACTCCGTCTCTGTTCCTCTCTGCCCAGACTCCAGCAGTTTATCTACATCTCGACCGCCTATGTGGCAGGACAGACCTCCGGCCGGATACCGGAAACCGCTCCGGCGGCATCCGCCTTTTCCAGTCTGTACGAGAAGACCAAG
>CACXHF010000250.1 GCA_902767305.1 uncultured Eubacteriales bacterium | reverse complement strand
GTCACTGCCTGAGGATCATGTCTCTCTGTTTTCTGCAATTGTCTTATGATCAGTCTGTTCTCTGACACCAGTCAGCCCTTTCCAAACAGAAAAAAGTCTGCATCATTGCAGACTTTTTCTATGCACATTATTAATCCGAATCAGCCGACTACCGCAATCGCTTCAATTTCCACCTTTGCACCCTTTGGAATTGCCGCAACCTGGAAAGCGGCGCGGGCCGGACAGTCTCCCTCGAAAAATTCGGCATACACCCCGTTCATGGCTGTAAAATCCGCAATATCTGAAAGAAGTACCGTTGTCTTGACAACATCGGACATGTCCGCACCGGATGCCTCCAGAATATTTTTGATATTCGTCAGTACCTGACGTGTCTGTCCTTCAATCGTCTCCGCCTCAATATTCCCGGTTTCCGGATTAATCGGGATCTGTCCGGAAACAAAGATCATCTTTCCGGATGCCTCAATCCCCTGGGAATACGGTCCGATCGCCGACGGTGCCAGTTTCGTTGCAATAACCTTTTTCATGATTATACTCCTCTCCAATAAATCACTTTTTCATGAATCCAGATACTGGTTCATTATCTCCGTTCAGATACACACCCCGTCATTCCGGCCTGATTTGTCCGGATACGGACAGCGTCCTTCCCAGACTACCGCCCGGTAATTTTCTCTGTCTGTATCTCCCTCAGTCGAAATGCAGAGAACTGAGGAATCCTTTCCTATCCGGAGTTCTTCCCGCAGTGCTGCAAGTTCCGGACTTCTCATCAGTTCAATCACAAATCCGGCAGATGAGGCCCCGCTCTCTCCGGAAACAATTCTGTGATCTCCTGAAAGAGGATTCCCAAGAACCCGCATGCCGAGAGCAGCCGTCGCATCCGAAATCGTTACATAATGAGCTGCCCTGCGCCGGAGGATTTCCCAGGCCAGGGGACATGGTTCACCGCAGCACAGTCCGGCCATCATTGAATTCATTTCTCCAGGATAACGGCAGATACTCCCATCTGGAGAGTGTGCGGTTCGGGCAAAACAGTCCGCATGGTCCGGTTCAACGAGAATCACTTTCATCCTGCTCTTCGAACAGGCAGACGAAAAATAAGCAGCAACAGCCGCCGCCATGGAGCCAACGCCGGCCTGCAGAAAGAGGTGTGTCGGCGGTGCGGGCATCTGATAAAGACATTCATCCGCCATGGTCATGTATCCCTGCATGATCCAGAGTGGAATCTGCTCATACCCCGGCCAGGCGGTGTCCTGTACCAGAACATACCCTCTTTCCTCAGCCATCCGTGCAGCCAGCCGGACGGCATCGTCATATGCCAGATCGGTAACGAGGGCATTGGCTCCCAGTGCAGCGATATTTCTAACCCGATCCGGAGCAGTATGCGCCGGCAGCAAAACGATGCAGTTCTGATGCAGCTGAGCTGCCATATAAGCCACACCCCGGCCATGGTTGCCGTCAGTAGCCGTTATGAAGGTGGTCTCTCCTTTTTCAGCACGATCACGCAGCTTTATGAGTCGTTCAAAGGTCATCTCCTCCGGCAGAAGATCCATTTTTTCTGCCAGAATACGGGCCATGGCATAAGAACCGCCAAGAACTTTAAACGCATTCAGTCCGAAACGGAAACTTTCATCCTTGATGCAGAAATGACGCAGGCCCAGCTCTCCGGCCAGCCCTTTCAGATTTCTCAGCGGCGTTTCGGCATACCCCGGCATTCCGCTGTGAAAACGGCGAACCTCTGCAGCCACAGCCGGATGAAAAACATTGAGATGCGCCGGCAGGTCCTCCTGGTCACAGGGACGATATACATACTCTGTCATTCTCAGCCTCCGTTCTTTTCACCGGACTTCCGAAGCCGCCAGACTTTCTGCAGTACCTCAAGTCCTTCCCTGATTCGGTCCTTGTCCATTCCCGCCAGGCCAAGAAGAACCGTCCCTGACGCTTTCTCTTTTCCAGGCAGGATACTGTAATCCGAAAGCGCACTCAGGCGGACGCCTGCTCCTGCTGCCAGTTCAAGAAGACGTCCGGAAGACAGCGAGCTGTCAACATCCAGCAGTTCAAATAACCCGGCGCTGCTCTCCCGCAGTCTGCCCAGCCCCAGCCGCTCCACCTCAGCGCTCAGAAATCCCCGTCTCTCTTTGTACAGCATCCGCATTCTTCGGACATGGCGTTCGAAATAACCGCCTTCCATGAATTTCTGCAGCGTCGCCTGCTCAAATCCGGGAACACTGCAGGCGCTGTAAAGCTCACTGTACCGAACCCGAAGTGTTTCCGGCAGAATCATATAACTGATTCGCAGTCCCGGCGCCAGGGTTCTGGCAAAGGTATTCATATAAATGACTCTTCCGGCATCCGGAAGAGATGCCAGAGGCGGAAGTGCCTCCGGCATGAGAGAAAATTCCCCTTCGTAATCATCCTCAAGGATATACGCACCGGTTTCCCGCGCCCAGCACATCAGCCGCTTCCGACGGTCCTCCGGCATTTCCTGTCCTGTAGGAAACTGTCTGCCCGGAGTTACATATACCGCTCCGGCACCTGTCTGATACAGTTCCCTCACATCAATTGCCCCCTGCAGAAGGGGAATCGGCGTAATTCTGGCTCCCCCTGCAATAAGAATTCGTCTGGCTCTGGCATATCCGGGATCCTCCACTGCAAACAGACGTTCCCGTCCGATGAGCGTGATGAGAATAGCCACCAGCATATCCGTACCTGCAGCAAGAACAATCCGTTCAGGATCTGTTTCAATTCCACGCAGCCGATAAAGCCCCCGGGCAATTTCAGAGCGAAGCGCCGCACTGCCCTGGGGATTCCCGGTAGTGAGCAGTTCATCACTCTGTTCGCTGAGCACCGTCCGCATCAGTTTTGCCCACGTGGAATAGGGAAACTGTGCAGGATCCATGGCACCAATACTGAAATCCCAGTGTACCTCCACTTTTTCCTTCGCATGAACATCAGAGAAAGTCTGACCTGAGGACACGTACAATCCGCTCCTCGGACGGCTCTCGCATACCCCTTCTTCAATCAGGTGATCATAGACTGTCTCTATGGTCGTCGTGCTCACGTGCAGATCATCTGCCAGTTCCCGGCGGGAGGGAAGCCGTTCACCAGGCACAAGATTTCCCACTTCAATCTCCCGGCAGATCGCCCGGTAAATCTGCTCACTCAGGGAGAGAGAGGAATCCGGCTCTGTCTTAATCGGCAGCATTTTCGTATTCCTCCATATCCTTTGCCAGGTGTGCCCATTCCCGGACATGATCCCAGGCTACCGGAAACCCGGCTCCATGACTGCAGAAAACGCTGCTGCAGGGATTCCCCGGATCCTCTGTCGGCACATAGCAGGAACTTGCTACCACTTCCGCCTGATCCCTGCAGGGAAAATGGCCGCTGTAATGCATGGTAAAACGTCCGTATCCGTGCGTGACAGAAGCAAAGCGTTCCGGATATGCATAGATGGCTGACAAACGGCAGGTTCCACGCTGAATCACTTCGGTATCAGAAAGATACTCCGGTGCATCCAGTTGCGCGTTCATACCAATCAGATCCCCGGTAACTTTCGGAGCAGCTTCCTGCAGCATTGTCAGTTCAAACGTGACAAACGGTTCCAGGAGCACATTTTCCGCCTGCATCAGTCCCTGTCTTATGGCACGATATGTTGCCTCCCGGAAATCGCCTCCCTCGGTGTGCTTGAGATGCGCACGCCCTCCGATCAGCACAATGCGCAGATCCGTTATCGGACTGCCGGTCAGCACTCCCGGATGCTCACGCTCATAGATATGCGTGCGAATAAGCCTCTGCCAGTTTTCATCCAGTGAATTCGGAGCCACCCGGCTTTCAAAGACAATTCCACTTCCCGGGTTCCCGGGAAAAAGCCGCAGCCAGACCTCGGCATAATGCCGGAGCGGTTCATAATGACCAATTCCGGTCACCGGTTTCTGAATCGTTTCCCTGTACTGTACACGAGGTTCCCCGGCATCCACGCTGTCACCATAGCGGCTCCGAAGGAGCTGAACCAGTACTTCCTGCTGTGTTTTTCCCACCAGGCCAACCTGTACAGCATCCCCAAAGGGCGTCACGCACAGTTCAGGTTCTTCCTCTTCCAGTTCCCGCAGGTCACTCAGCAGTTTCTGTTTCGTCAGCGGGGCCTTCGGCGTCAGTGCCTGAACCATCATGGGTTCCTGTACCGGTGCAGCCGTTGCTCTGCATCCAATCCATTCACCAGGAACAGCAGCAATGCCGGTCACTACTGCCACTTCACCGGCCGAGCACCTTTCAATGCCGGTCAGCCGGTTTCCCTGTGCCTCGTACAGCGCGTGGATTTTCTGTCGGCCGGATATTGTTTCCACCTCGGTCCGCGCAGTCAGGTATCCGCTGTACACGCGGATATAAGCAAGCCGCTGTCCGCTCTGCCGCCGGATCCGATAGACCAGTCCCGAGAACGGTTCCCCTGCGCCTTTCGTCGCACGTCCTGTGTATATTTCCGGAATCAGATGAATCAGTTCTCTTATTCCGTGATCCTGCAGCGCAGAACCGGACAGGCTGAGAGAAACTTCACCTGTCCCGGCCAGTCTGCGCAGGACATCGAGATAGCGCCTCTCCGGCACATTTCCCGCCAGATGTTCCTCGAGAAGAATCTCATCCCTCAGGGCAATCTCCTCTCTGGCCGGTTCAGAGGAAAGATCTGCTGACAGAATGTCCGCACCAAGCGCAGTTCTCAGGGCATCAAGCGTCCTTTGCGGATCTGTTCCTGCTTGGTCCGTTTTGTTGAGAAAGAAGAGAATCGGAATCCCGGCATCCCTGACTTCACGGTAAATCGTCTTTGTCCCGCTCTGAATCCGATCCGCACAGGACACCACCAGGACACACAGATCCATGACCAGCAGTGCCCTGCGCCGCTGAGCCGCAAAATCTTCATGACCGGGCGTATCGATCAGTACGATTTTTGTATTTCCCCCAAGCGTCAGAGATGCCTGCTCCTGAAAGATGGTTATCCCTCTTTGCTGCTCCAGCGCTTCATTGTCCATGAAGGCATCCCCATGATCCACACGTCCGGTGGTCCGGATTCTGCCGGTATGATGCAGAATTTGCTCGGAAAGCGTCGTCTTTCCGGCATCCACATGAGCCATAATTCCCACGCAGAGCGTTCCTGCCGCCGCGCTGCTTTCGTTCATTCTCTGCCTCATCTCCTCTCTGAACAGTTTACGCATTCTACTCCGGCCGGCATCCTCAGCGTTCCGTATCTGCGCCGTCCGGATCCGAAGCCGAATCCGTAACCGGATCCGACTGTACATTATCCGTCTGCACTCTGTCCGCTCCGGGCAGCTGCTCGGTTTCCTCCGGTCCAATGTCCATTTCACTGTTCAACCGCGTATAGACCGCATCTATCAGCTTTTTCCTGCTTTTTGTCAGCTTGATTCCCTGCAGATACCGGATAGCCATCTCGGGCCGCCGTTTCAGCGTGATGTACAGTGATTCCTGAAACTGCCAGGCTTCAATTTCCCGGTGGTTCCCGTTCAGCAGCGGTTCGGGGACACATCGTCCTTCAAATTCGCGGGGACGAGTGTACTGAGGATATTCAAGGAGTCCTGAGGAAAAGCTTTCATTTCTGGCACTTTCCCCGCAGCCAAGCACGCCCGGAACCAGTCGCGCAATACAGTCTACCAGCACCATGGCCGGCAGTTCACCGCCGGTCAGCACATAATCTCCAATGGACACTTCTTCATCCATGCAAAGATCAATTGCCCGCTGGTCCACACCTTCATAATGTCCGCACAGCAGGATCAGTTCTTTTTCCGCCGCATACTTTTCCGCATCGGCCTGCGTCAGCGTTTTGCCGCGGGGGGAGAGATAGATCCGCTTTCCCTCAAAGTGCTCTCCCATGACATCCCGGACTGCATCTACAATGGGCTGAGCCAGCATCACCATTCCTGCGCCCCCGCCAAAGGGAGCATCGTCCGTATTATGGTGCTTATTTTTCGAATACGGACGGATGTCCACCTCCCGGATTTCAATCAGGCCGGCTTTTTCCGCCCGCCCGAGAATACTGGTATGCAGTGGGGCAAACATTTCAGGAAATGTCGTCAGAATCGTGATTTTCATCCGCTGTTCTCTCCGTTTCCTTCCCGGCTGCAGACTGGGTTTCCTGCCACTTTTCAAGACGCCGGTACATCCATTCCTCGCCGGACCTGAGCTGGACAATTTCGATATCCCGAAGCTCAAAGACTTCCTCCCCGTCAAGATTCCCGAAATAGTCAAAAAGATCCATGGTCAGATACAGTCCGTTATAATCCCGAACCCGTCCGGTGTACGCTTCGTGACCCATCAAAATGGTAATGATCTCTTTTGTCTCCCGGCACCGACTGAGTACTGCCGGAAGCAGCCCCTCTTCCAGGGAACAGTTCTGCGGCAGAATCCGTCGTATCCGCCGGTCACTGAGTGTGCGCATCAGACGAATGCGTTCCTCGTATTCTTCTCCATACAGTACGGAAATTACATCCTGATTCCGCCTGACGCGATAACCGTCCACTTCGCCCCAGGGCGTAAATTCACAGATCAGGAAATGTTCGGAATCCATCTGCTCGATGCGCCCGACCAGAAATTCATCCGGATGTTCGGGATCCAGATAGATCGAGAGAATCTGATTCCGCTCCATGAGATCCCGCATCAGGTATGTATAATAACTGTTCATTTCTTCTCCTAATGATTACTGACCGGTTATCCCTGTCCCCGGTCTTCTGCCTCCCGCATCTGTGTCCAGGCAGTCAGCACAACAATCCCTGTCAGTACAAGGATCATGCATTCAATCACCATCACGGGAACCTGCATCCCGGAAAGAATCCCTGCCAGTGCATCCGCCAGAGCATGAAAGAAAATGGCGATGAAAAAGAAACGGCGTCTGCCGCGCTGCAGTGCAAGAAACACCAGACAGGAAAACGACAACTGAAGTGCCAGCGCCATAAAGCGTTCCGCAAGACCCAGCAGAAAATAACCCGGCGGCGTCTCTGCAAGCACAGCAAAAGCTGCAGAAGCAACAGCTGCCTGCTCCGCCGGCATCTGTGCCAGCACCGCATCCTGACCCCCGGTGTTCACGATTCCGCTGTAGATCAGATTATTAATATTGGTCACGCCAAGGACCATCATGAACTCCATTCCGCCATGACCGGCACCGTACATCAGCGCATTGACTTTCCGGTCCTTCTTTCGCAGGACCGTTCCGAATGCCAGCGCACGCCCGCCTTCTTCAAACAGTGCAGCCATCAGACCGCCGTAGATTCCATACAGAAAGACATTTCCCTGAATCACTCTGCCTGCAGGTCCGGCCAGTATAACGGCATGAGCCTTTGCCTCAAGAACAAAGGCGAATACAAACATCACCACATACCCTGCAATAAAGGGCAGCCAGTCAGCCCGGTATTTTTTTCTCAGAAAAACTGCCAGAACAACCGGCACTGTAAAACTCATCAACGCCGATAGTGTCATGCAGATCATTGAAAGAACTGAAACCTTTTCCATAGCAATTTCCCATCCAACTTTTTTCTGTCATCCGGAAAACGATTCCCCTGTCAGATGAAAGCACCGCCTGTTTCCCAGATAGTCACAGGTCATGACCGCCAGCTTCCCCGCATCCTCCCGTGAAACATTCAGATGCAGTTCCTCCGCACCTGTACATCCGGTCATGCGGCGGTATATGCCTGCCTCAAAAATCCCTGCAGACCAGGCGGAGAGTCCAAGAAGTTCACGTTCCGAATTCCCGGTTTCTCC
This sequence comes from uncultured Eubacteriales bacterium, assembly GCA_902767305.1. GTDB lineage: Bacteria > Bacillota > Clostridia > Christensenellales > Aristaeellaceae > Ventricola. Next base: position 13,667 of record CACXHF010000250.1, on the reverse strand, counting down.
GGCTGGCAGAAACCGCCGGAGTCTGATCGCTGTATCTGTCTCAGTCCGGCAGACGTCTGCATTCAGGGTCGAACCGTCAAGAACAGAATCCGCCCGGACGGTATAGGAGGCCTCTGCCTCTGCCAGCCGCGTGTCTGCCAGTGATACGGCAATTTCTGTACGATCACACATCAGGAAGCGGCGTCCAAGTCCAGACGCAGCCACACCGGTTGTCCCACTTCCGGCAAACAGATCCGCCACAATGTCTCTGCGGCGTGATGATGAGGAAATCATCCTCTGGAGAAGACGGAGCGGTTTCTGTGTTTCAAAACCTGCCCGTTCCGGATCCCGCTGCTGCAGATGTGAGATGTCTGTCCAGACATCACTGGGATAAACCGGTTCATCTTCGTAATAGCGGTATTCTTTTCCACCGCTCCTGATGGACCTGTACGTTCTGCCCAGTTCATCCGTCTGTCTGCGCATATGATTGTGCCTTCCGTCTGTCCGCGTTCCGCAGGGAACCGCTGACAGATCAAAAAAATAAAACGCGGACTTTCCATACATGAAAATGGTATTATGCTTCCGGGAAAAATGATTTTTGGATCGACCACCTGATTCAAAAGCCCAGATGATCTCATTGATAAACCGTTCCTCACCAAATATCTCATCCAGCAGGAGACGCATTCGGGCACTGGTCCGGTAGTCAACATGCAAAAAGAGGACGCCTTCCTTCCGGAGCAGCTGACGTGAAATGATGAGCGCCTGCCGCATCATTTCCTCATACTGGTCCATACTCTCAAACTGATCCTCATACGTTCCAGCCGTAACAACTTTATTTTCAAGATGGATCCGGCGGCTGAATTGACGTCCGGTATAAAAGGGCGGATCCAGATAAATCATCTGTACCTGTTCTGCATATCGTGGAAGCCAGGTCGCAGCTGCCTGTTTAAATTCTCCCAGAACCAGTTCGCTGTCCGCTGCATTTCTGCCGGTCAGTTCAGTTCGGCAGAGCACCTGTTTCCCGTCCATTGTCCCTTTCATTTTCCCTTCATTTCAGATGACTTTTTCTTCGCTTCATGTTATCATGGAAGCAGTTTTCAGACAAGTATCATTAAACGATTGGAGGGATCCTCCCTGGATACAAACCTGCTTCTTGCCCGTAATCTTCTGCTGAATGAAACCCCGCTGGTTCGCAACTGCGGATCCCTATGCGGCGCCGCCTGCTGCGCGGGAGACGAAACGGAGGGCATGCTCCTGTTCCCAGGTGAGGATGATCTGTATAAAAACTGCACTTTCGGCCATGTCCTCACCCTCAGTTATTCCCTTGGCGGCAGACCTGCCCGTCTCTTTGTCTGCAGCGGCACCTGTCCACGGGAACAGCGTCCTCTGTCCTGCCGTCTTTTTCCCCTGTTTCTGAAAATCGACGGCGATGAAAGACAGGTTATTCCGGATCCCCGCGCCCGCGGGCTCTGTCCTCTGTATCGTTCCGGCGTCAGCGGTCTGCGCAAATCTTTTGTCGAAGCGGTACAGGCCGCCTTTGCCGCTCTGATGCAGAGCAGCGACATCCGTACCTTTCTGCAGGATCTCAGTCGTGAAATCCTGCTGTAATACTTACAGTTGTACTTTCCGGGTAAATCCTTCCTGATTTCCGGCATACAGCATTCCTCCGGCAACTGCAAAACACTCAAACGTTCCGGAAAGAACCGTACGCCGGTCTTCCCCGTTGATGTCATATGTGTCAATGCCGCTGCCTGTTACCTCAATGATTCTGTCCTGATATGCTCCGATATGCACCGCTGAACGGCCTGAAACAGCCGCATTTTCTCCTGGTGACAGGCGGACTACTCTGCCGGCAGAGAGAATCAGCACCCGGTCACCCATGCACAGCGCTTCCTCCGCCGTGCCGGTAAAGATGACCGACTGCGTGCCTGAATTCAGATCATAGGTCACCACAGTCTCTGCCAGCAGACACACCAGCCGACCTTCCTGTACATCCAACGTAAACCCGTGTGCTCCGCCGATCAGAACACGCTCCTCACCGGAGAGTGTTCTTTCTTTTATATTTCCGGCTGCATCCAGATAGTACAGAAGTCCATCGTGCAGCAGCAAGTGCACCAGTACCTCTGCACGCAGCAGAATTTCTCTTCCGCTGCCATCCACATTCATCCGGATGATACAGTCGCTTCCCTGATCCTCCGCGATATAGTACAAACGGCCATTTGTACAGTGCAGCGACCTTGGGCGGTCCTCACTGATCTGCCGGACCCGGTTTCCATCACTTGAAACCAGCACGCCGCCTTTCTCCGCATCGGCATAGTACAGTCTGCCGCCTCCGCTGCAGAGAAATCCTCCACCGTTCAGGCTCGTCTGATTAGCACCGTTCAGGCGCTGCTCCGTACTTTCCCGTGTCCTGTTATTCACAACGAGCGACTGAGAGGCAGCTGATCTGGCACGGCTTGAAACTGCCAGGGACTGCGTTGCACTTCCGGCCTGACCGTCTACAGGCAGACCGTTCGCCGCCTGAAAGCGGCGAACCGCCTGTTCGGTTTCCTTGTCATAAACCCCGCTTGAAAAAGAGGCGGACAGGTACCCTAATGCCGCCAACTGACTCTGCAAAAGACGTACCTGTTCGCCTGTCATTCCTGTTTTCAATATCTGCTCCGGCTGTGTATCCACTGCTCCGGACAGATCTCCTGCGCGGACTCCATCCGCATTAAGAGCATCTTTCGAATAGATCAGCTTAAGAGACTGCGGTCCTGCCGCACCGTCCACCTTAAGTCCATTCATGGTCTGGAATGCCTTTGTGGCATCTACCGTAGGCTGGTTAAACTTTCCCGTCACGTTACGCGAGGAAAGGTATCCGAGCTCTGCCAGTCTTGTCTGATACTGCAGTACATCCGGTCCCTCGCTCTGCCACTGAAGAACGGTGTCCATATTCGGCCTCGGCGTCGATGTGACCGCAGGTGTTGCAGAAACCTGCCTGGGGGCTGCCACCGCATCGGTGCTGTAGAGAATAGCCAGTGTCCCTTTCCCTGCAACACCGTCTGCCGTCAGACCGTTCGCCCGCTGGAACGCGCGGATCGCATTCTCCGTGCCTGATCCGAACTGTCCATCGGGCTCCGAAGCAAGATAGCCGAGCTTTTTCAGCGTCTGCTGAAGAAGCATCACGGCCTCTCCGCGGTCCCCTTTCCGGAGAACCAGCGGTGCGCCTGCGGGTTCCGGTTCCGCTGTTTCAGCAGTGGGTGCCTCTGTTTCGAAACCCGTCAGATCTGCCGCACCCACTGCCGCAGCGGAGTTCATCCGGGCAAAGGTTCCCCTCCCGGGAACACCGTCCACCGTCAGGCCGTTTGCCGCCTGAAATGCCCGGACGGCCTCTGTGGTATCCGCACCAAAGCGTCCATCGATGCGCCCGCTGTAGAAGCCAAGTTCAAACAGTCTTGTCTGCATCTGATACACAGCCTCTCCGGAATCCCCCTCGTGGAGTACCGTTGCACCGGCCGGAACCGGTGTAGGCGTCGAACCGGTTGCCGCCTTGGCTGAACCATAGAGACGTTTGAGCGTACTGGCACCAGCCGATCCGTCACTCGTCAGTCCATTGTTTTTCTGAAAAGCCATCAGGGCATTCTGCGTCTCCACGCCGAAAACACCGTCCGGAATGCCATTCAGATACCGAAGGGCAATCAGACGTTCCTGAAGGGCATATACGTCGTTTCCGGTCATTCCCAGCGTCAGTGTTCTGGACGCATTGGGATCCGCCGTTGCCACAGGCGTGGAGGCGTAGACAGCTGTGGCTGAAAACAGCTTTGTCTGTGTCTGTGTTCCTGCCTGACCATCTGCCGAAAGGCCGTTTGACCGCTGAAATGCCTTGACCGCATTTACCGTGGTCGCCCCGTACAGACCATCCGTTCCACCGGAGTAATACCCCAGTTCCGCCAGTCTCGCCTGAAGTTTGCGCACTTCCATTCCGGATGCGCCTTCTTTCAGGAGGATATACCCGCCGGCAGTTTCTTCTGTGCCGACACTGATTACCTTCGCCTGTGCACCGGTTGAATAAAGGAGATCCTGTGTCTGACGACCGGCAATACCATCCGCCGTCAGTCCGTTCTTCTCCTGAAATTCCATAACCGCTCTCTGGGTATCCGCATTGTATTTTCCATCGATCACGCTGCTGTAATAGCGCAGTTCTGTAAGTCGTGCCTGCAGATCCGAAACATCCGTGCCTGTGGAACCAAGCCGCAGAACCGGATAACCGGCATTGTAATCGGTGGTTGACGTCTGCCAGTTGCTGACATTGGGCGGCATGGTGGCTGCAGTGCGCGGTGCCTGTGTCGGCAGGACGTCTTTTGCCCAGTCCTCCCATGTACTCTGATCACTGTTCTGCCATGTGTCCGGTGTCGGACTGGCTGAGGGAACCGGTGTCGGCGTTGCCGCAACAGTCGGCAATGCCTGCACTGTGCCAAAGGGCACTTCATTGCCCGTAATTTCAAGCGGTTCAAGGGTTGGATCCGGTGATACAAAGCATCCGCTCAGCACAAAGAGCGTAATCAAAAGGATTCCAAGCAGTATTAACCGTTTCATGCGTTCCTTCCTTAAGAAAGCCGAAAGGCTTCATGTCCCGTTCCCCGCCTGCAAAAAACGTCAGCTGATAGTTTCATCTTCCTTATACGGAGAACTCAGATTGATTTTCTCAAATGCATCCGGATTGGAAAGCAGCTCATAGAGCCCGTGAGCAACCGTGAGTTCCGGTTCATCTGCCACCCGGACAGGCATCCCCATCTGTTCAGTCAGCAATTCATCCAGTCCGTAGAGCTGGGCACCTCCGCCGGAGAGCGTGATCCCGGCATCAAAGATATCACTGGCAAGCTCCGGGGGAGTCTGTTCAATGAAGCGGTGAAGAACGTTCACAAATTCATGTATGGGGGACTGGAGTGCCTCGATAATTTCATCTGAACTGACCTTCATTCCTCTGGGCAGTCCGGAAATCAGGCTCCTCCCGTAGATCTCATTGCGCACCTGCGGTTCGAAAGGCTGTGCCGCTCCCAGATTGATCTTGAGCATTTCCGCCGTGTTTTCACCTATTATCAGATTATGCTTACGACGCATATAATCCATGATCGCCGCATCCATCCGGTCACCGCCGAACTGATCGACACGCCATTTAACCTGATTGCCCATGGAAAAGACGGAAATATTGCTTCTTGCACCGCCGATATCCACATTCATGCGTCCATAGGGCTGGTCGATCCGGATTTTTGCACCAATTGCCGACATTGTGCTTTCATCTACCGGAATCACGCTCCTGATTCCGGCGTCGACCATCATTTCAATGACAGTCTCCCTCTCCGTCGGTGTCAGTCCGCAAGGCAGTGCCAGGAACAGACGCGGCCGTCTGAGCCGCCAGGTTTTTATCACATCACGCAGATAATTATACACCATCCTGCTGACCAGGTCAAAACTGCGAATATGCGGCTCGCGAAGAGGACGTTCAACATCCGTTTTTTGCGGCGTCCGGCCCATCATGCTTTTCGCTCTTTCCCCAAACGTCACGACGTTCCGGGTTTCCCGCTCATAAGCCACACAGGAGGGTGCATTGAACACAACGCCCTTTTTACTGACCACAATATAAATCGAAGATGTTCCAAGATCCATCCCGATGTCGCCTGAACCAAATAATGCCATGCTACTCCTTTCCCGATCCGAAATAGAGAACACCGCTTTGTTCCGGATCGAACAGTTTTGAGATGATTTCCTCATCACCCTCGTACAGAACCCGTTCAAGCATCAGCCCGCAGGCCGGTGCGGTCATTCCGAGACAGAGCCGGCTGCCTGTCTCAACTGCCTCACGGATGCACTCCGACGGTCTTTTCCCCGTCCCGATCTCCGAGAGTGTTCCGGCTATGATCCGCACCATATTGTATAGAAATCCGTCGCCCATGACCCGGAAAACCACCTGATCCCCTTCACGCCGAAGCTGAACGGCATACATGGTTCTCACCGTTGTCTTTGATACATTTCCACTGGCAGCAAAAGCGCGGAAGTCCTTCGTTCCCAGGAGATCCCCGGCAGCCTGAAGCACGCGGTCATCATCCATCTTTTTCGGAACATGCGCCGCATACTGTCGTCCGATTGCACACATCTGCCGTGAATTATAAAAGGTATACCGGTATACCTTTGCGCAGGTACTGTACCGGGCATGAAATCCCGGCGGCGCTGCCTTTGCCGAGCGGACACGGATATCCCACGGCAGTTTTGTATTGAGCGCATACGGCAGCCGGTCAGGCGGTATGCGGCTTCGGGTGTCCATATGGCAAACCAGTCCCAGTGCATGAACACCGGCATCTGTCCGGCTGCAGCCGATGACCGGTATCGTCTCTCCTGTCAGTGCCGTTACCGCCTCTTCCAGACATTGCTGTACACTGGGCGCATTTGCCTGACGCTGCCAGCCGGAATAAGCGGTTCCGTCATATTCCACCACCATGGCGACCCTGCAGGCGCCGGGGGAAACAATATCCGCATCTGACGGTCTGTGTCTGGAACGGAGCTGAATATCAACCAAAGAAGTGACCCTCCAGTACAATCAGCGCCACAAATCCGCACACAGCCAGCGCTGCCATGCCATCCAGCCGGGTATACCGCAGTTCCCGCAGACGCGTCCGGTGATCGCCGCCCCGGTAACACCGGGCTTCCATCGCCATAGCCAGATCATTTGCCCGGCGAAAAGAGGAGACAAACAGGGGCACCAGAAGCGGAATCATGGCTTTTGCCCGCTGAATCAGATTGCCGGACTCAAAGTCCGCACCTCTTGCCATCTGTGCCTTCTGAATTTTATCCGTTTCATCCAGGAGCGTCGGAATAAACCGGAGCGCAATGGTCATCATCATCGCCAGCTCATGCGCCGGAAAATGAAACCGCTGCAACGGATGCAGAATCCGTTCAAGCGCATCCGTCAGCTGGACAGGGCTCGTCGTCAGCGTCAGAACAGAGCTTCCCATTACCAGGAAAACCAGGCGGAGTGAGAAGTACAATGCATTGAACAGCGCCTCCTGTGTCAGACGGAAGGGACCCAGAACCAGCAGGACCTTCTCACCCGTCAGGAAAAAGAGATTCAGCAGAAACGTAAAGAGGATGATAAACCGCAGCGGCTTTACACCCTTGATCAGATATTTAAACGGAATCTTCGCCAGACGGACTACCAGATACAGAAACGCCAGTGAAAGAGCATAACCCACAAAGCTCTTTACAAGAAACAATGCAACAATATATACGACAGTCAGAAGCAGCTTCGCTCTGGGATCCATTCGGTGTATCGGTGAATTACCGGGAAAATACTGTCCAAGTGTAATGTCATTGAGCATGGTATCCCCCCTTTTTGCAGATCTGTGTTATCAGTTCACGGATGTCTTCCATCCGGTAGATCCGCTCCGGAATGTCAAATCCACGCATCCGCAGCTGTTCGCACAGCTGCACCACCTGTGGCACATCCAGTCCCATCTGTCTGAGTTCCTCCCCGCGGGTAAAGATCTCCTCCGGCGTCCCGTCCATCACCATATGTCCACGGTGCATAACCATCACGCGCTCTGCAAGCTGTGCCACGTCGTCCATGGAATGGCTGACCATGACAATCGTCGTCCCGGATTCCCTGTGCAGACGGCGAATCAGTTTCAGAATCTCCTCCCTGCCGTGGGGATCCAGTCCGGCACAGGGCTCATCCAGAACAAGCACACTGGGTTTCATTGCCAGAACACCGGCAATGGCAACCCGCCGCATCTGTCCGCCGGAAAGCTCAAAAACCGATTTTTTTGCAATTCTGTCATAGTCAAGAGATACCTGCCGCATGGCCTCCCGGACACGCCGGTCAATTTCTTCCGCATTCAGCCCCAGGTTCTTCGGTCCGAATGCAATATCCTTTTCAACGGTTTCCTCGAACAGCTGATTCTCTGCATACTGAAATACCAGGCCAACCTTGCAGCGAATCTGCTTACGATCCGCATTCTTGTCGGAGAGGTCTGTTCCATCTACCAGCACACGTCCTGATGTCGGCTGGAGAAGGCCGTTCAGATGCTGCACCAGGGTTGACTTTCCACTTCCTGTATGCCCAATCAGACCCACAAATTCCCCGTCATGGATCGTAAAGGAGATGTCGTACAGCGCCTGTGTTTCGTACGGACCGCCTTTCATATAAGTATGATTCAGTTTTTCGACGACAAGCGGCATACTTCCTCCACCATTTCCTCAACTGTCAGTACATCGGGACGGACATCAATGCCCGCCTGTCTGAGATCATGTGCCAGACTGGTCATCGGGGGCACGTCCAGGCCAAGTTTCCGGACATTTTCCACATCCGCAAACACTTCCCGGGGCGTACCGGTCATATGGATTTTTCCATTATCCATGACCACCAGATAATCAGCCGTAGCTGCCTCACTCATATAATGCGTAATAATGACAATACTGATTCCCTCCTCGCGGTTCAGGCGGTGAACGGTGTTCATAACCTCCTCACGTCCGCTGGGATCCAGCATGGCTGTGGCCTCATCCAGGATGATGACCTTGGGCTTCATGGCCAGTATACCGGCAATGGCAACCCGCTGCTTCTGTCCGCCGGAAAGCATATGCGGTGCCTTCAGGGCAAATTCGCTCATATTGACGATCCTGAGTGCCTCATCAATTCTCGTCCGGATTTCTGCCGGAGGAACACCGTTATTCTCAAGGCCGAACGCCACATCCTCCTCAACGATTGTCGCTACAATCTGATTATCCGGATTCTGAAAAACCATGCCGGCGTTCTGACGGATGTCAAAAACCAGCTCATCATCAGCTGTATCCATTCCGCAGACCAGAACCGTTCCTGCGTCGGGAACATACAGCGCGTTGAACAGCTTTGCCAGGGTCGACTTGCCTGAGCCGTTGTGTCCGAGAATCGCCAGGAATTCGCCGCGCTTAACCCGCATGGACACCTGATCTACAGCGTTACGCTCCTCCTCCGGATATCGAAACGTCACATTCTTCGCCTGTATGCGATTCTCATCCATCCTCTGCTCTCCCATTCTGCCTCCTTACGAGCCTCCTATACTGTCTTCAAATGATCTGCTGCCTCTCTTCGGCAGGTATCACCGCTGTCCGGTATCCCTTTCCTGAAGATACGGCAGCGCAGATATTCGCAAAAAAGGTTTATGCACCTGCCTCTGTTACGAACTGCCCCGGGGACGATCCTCCGGCAACCGTCTCCCCAGTCTTTCCCATCTGCCAAAATGCGGCGCCCGTCAGTATGAGGACGCCGCATTCCATTAGTAGTTAAACATAACCGTCTCTTCCTCAGGCGGCTCTGCCGGGGACATGTCCAGCAGATAAAGCACAGGTCCCGGCCCGCGGTACTGTTCCCGCTCCTCAATCCGGATCTTCGCTGTAATCATCTGCCAGCTCCGTTCCTTCGGCTTCTCAAATTTTCCTGTCTTGCAGATAAAGCCCACAAAGCGCATGTCATTGGCACAGCAGACCATTCCCATGCGTCCGGGAACAAATTCATCCTTTCCGATGCCTTTTCCGCGATAAATGTATCCTTTGAAACGGACTGTCTTCCCATCATACATTTCCGGGTTTTCCTGGGCATGCAGATAGAACACACCGAACCACTGATCCTGAATCTCGATGACATCCGAATCCAGATCATACGGCGGCGGCATTCCCGCACCGTAATCCTCGGATGTTCCATCATCATTTTCAAAATAAATGGAAGCACGGACATTCATGCTGCGGATATTGCGGTTTCTGATCAGTTCTCTTGTCTTTTCGGTTGCCCGGTTAAAAACGATCATGTCCGCCCCGGAGATATGCTGGATCATGCGCTGTCCCATATTCATGGAATACAGTTCAAAGGTTTCCGCATTGATTGTGGTGATAATCTGATAGATCTCCATCACCGCAGGCAGGCTGGCAAGTGCCGCCTCCATGTCCCACATACCGTTCATTTCAAGAATGACCCGGTCCGGATGATGCCTCTTCACAAAAGAATACAGCAGTTCCGCGTCAAATTCATCCTCGTCTTCAACAAATTCTATTTCCGTATGCGTCTTCTTCAGCATTGCAGGATCAAATTCATCCGTTCCCTGCTCACACTGAATTACCAGCGTGTGTTCATCCACGGTAAATCCGGGATCCTGCAGAATACTCGCAATAAACGAAGTTTTCCCGCTCTCAAGAAAGCCGGCAAAAACATAAACAGGTATTGCCATTGTCCGCCTCCGCTCAGGCAATGCCGAACAGTTCAGCCAGCTTTGCCTCATTCAGGTTCGATCCGATCACGCACAGACGCCCGGTAACATCGGCAGCGCCCTTCCGGATATCCTGCTCGCCCGGCGTGTAATCAAAATGAATCCAGCCGCCGTCGGCACAGGGAACAATGCCCTTTGCCCGCAGAACGGCACCATATGCATCTCCGTCCAGAGCTGCCAGAATATCCGCCATGCCCTTCTCGGTGAACTGATGGACTGTTTCAACACCCCATGATTCAAATACTTCATCCGCATCATGTCCATGATGGTGGTGGTGATGATGATGGTGATGATGTCCATGCTCATCATGATGATGTTCATGCTCGTCCTCATCATGGTCATGGTGATGCTCATGCCCGTCCTCATCATGGTCGTGATGATGCTCATGTTCGTCCTCATCGTGGTCATGATGATGCTCATGTTCATCCTCATCATGGTCGTGATGATGCTCATGTTCATCCTCGTCATGGTCGTGATGATGTTCATGTTCATCCTCGTCCTCATAAGGCTGAGCCATGACACTGGCCAGCATTTCCTCTGCCAGTGAATGATCCTCTTCCATGGCAGAGAGAATCTGCGCCCCGGTCAGATCATCCCATGGAGTCGTAATAATACGGGCCTTGGCATTGTGTGCCCGAAGGAGTGCCACCTCTTCCTCCAGTTTTGCCTGAGAAATCTTCTGGGTGCGGGAAAGAAGGATGGTTCCGGCATATTCAATCTGATTCAGGAAGAACTCACCAAAGTTCTTGATGTACATCTTGCACTTGACTGCATCCGCTACCGTGACAAAACTGCCCATACGTGCATCCGGGATTTCCTTTTCAACCCCTTCTACTGCACGGATAACATCTGACAGTTTCCCTACTCCGCTGGGCTCAATCAGAATGCGGTCGGGATGATACTGATCAATCACCTGACGCAGTGCCACACCAAAGTCACCCACCAGCGAACAACAGATGCAGCCGGAATTCATTTCAGTTACCTGAATGCCTGCTTCTTTCATGAATCCGCCGTCGATACCAATCTCGCCGAACTCATTCTCAATCAGGACAACCTGCTCGCCCTGAAGAGCCTCTTTCAGCAGTTTTTTAATCAGAGTTGTCTTTCCAGCTCCAAGAAATCCTGAAAAAATATCAATTTTCGTCATAACGAATCACTCCTTAATCTACCCGGCGTACCTCTTGCACGCCGAATATGTATTCTACTGCATTTTCATCTAAAATACAAGAATCCTGCTCTGTCATTTTTCAGCGGGATGGACGTAAAACGCCGAAATTCAACTGTCTTCGATAAAAAAGAAGAGCGGTTTCCCGCTCTTTCTCTCAATATGGCATCAGTCTGGCTTTGTTGAACGGGAAGACCACACAGCGCACATGTCCCTTGATCATGCTGCGTTCCAATGGTCCAACCAGTGCATTACGGCTGTCCTTGGAATTATTCCGGTTATCTCCCAGAACAAAGTAGTGTCCCTCCTGAATAGTGATGGGCCCGTAGTTGGTGCTGTTCGGCGTCATTTCAAAATTCTGTTCAACCAGCTCCCCGTTGATATACAGTTTCCCTTCACGCAGCTCAACCGTTTCCCCCGGAAGTCCAACCACACGCTTGACACGGTATTTCCCGTCCGTTGTATTCGGATAGTTGCAGATCACGATATCAAACCGTTCAGGGTCCGAGAAAAGGTAATCAAATTTCGTTGTAATCATGAACTCGTTATGCTGCAGCGTGTTCAGCATGGAGGTTCCATCAACCCGCACCGGTTCAAAAATTAGCGTACGTACAACAAGTGCCAGTGCTCCCGCAACTACGAACACCATGATCCACTCAAAGATTTCGCGTCCCAAACTCTTCTTCTCTTTCTGCTTGTCAGTTTTGTTCTCAGATTCCATCTTCGCATCGTCCACGCGCTTTTTCTCTTCCATATCCTTTTCTCCCGGTCAATCGTCTGTTTCATCCATTTCATTCGTTCCGCGAATCGGTACGTCCGAATGTGCCAACACTTTTTTCATCCGTTTCACGAAAACAAAGCGGTCCATCATCACAATCCGGCCGCATTTGCTGCAGCGGATCTTAATATCAGCCCCCACGCGGATAATCGTCCACTGATCGCTTCCGCAGGGATGTACTTTCCTCATCTGGACAAGATCGCCCAGTTCAAACTGCTGTTCCATGGAGTTTCCCGTCTCTCTGCTCATCCGAAGAGCGTATTGTCGCAAAGCGAACGCCGCATATTATAACAGGACCTCTGTCCTTTGGCAAGTCTGTTCGCGGCCGCTGTGCATGGCGGTCCTCCACCGGAGTCCTCTCTGCTTTCCCTTCTGAAGATTGCCCACATTATACGGCCATGCCGATTGAATGTCAACTATATTTGACAATTTATACGTTATATTTTTCTTTAAGATAAAAAGAACAGCATGCATGCTGCTGTTCTCTGCTTTCAACGATTCCCTGATCCGTTCAGAACTCGTCTTCCTCAATGCGGTGAATCCGCTCCCTCAGGCGCATCATCTTCTCATCCGTCTGATGAATCACATCCGCACATTCCTTGAGTTCCCGCATGATTTCATCCGAATCTTCCACCAGCTTCTTATACTGCATGTCATGATCCAGAGTCGCCCAGAAGTCCATGGCAATGGTCCTGATCTGAATCTCACACCGGACAGGCCGCAGCCCGTCCGAAAAGTTGACCGGTATTTCAACGATCAGGTGGTAACTGCGATATCCGTTGCTTTTTGGATTCTTGATATAATCCTTTACCGTGATGATATTGACATCCTCCTGACAAGCCAGCATCCGTGCGATTTCATAGATATCGTCAATATACGCACACAGAACACGGATGCCTGCGATGTCCGACAGATACTTCTCCATGTTCTCAACCGTCACCTCATGTCCCATTTTACGCAGTTTTCTGGAGACGGAGGATGGCGTTTTCAATCTGCTTTCAATAAATTCAATCGGATTCCGGCGGTAACGTACACTCATTTCTGTCGAGAGAACCTCTATTTTTGTTCTCATTTCAAGAATACAGCAGTGATACCGCATCATCACTTCCTGATATTGCGCTGCTTGCTCAAAGATATGCTCTGTATCAGATGGAATGATGTCCAGTTCAACAGCCATTGGCCCGCGCAATTCGTTATTTCTCATTTTTCCTTTCACCCGTTAAAAATTGTCTCACCATGAGCATTGCGCAGATTATACCATATCCACATTTCTTTGTCTATTTTTTTGTCTGCACAGGATACGGAGACCTCCGGATTCCTGTCATGCTCGACATACAGGCAGAAACCGTGTTCCTTTCACATCCTCACATTGCTCCTGCCGTTCAGATGCGAGACTGTATCCGCCGTATTTGTCAGTTTATTTGAAAATAAGCGCACATTTTTTTGGAATCTGTCCGTTTCTCTGTTTTCGTCT
>CACXHF010000249.1 GCA_902767305.1 uncultured Eubacteriales bacterium | reverse complement strand
CGGCTCATAGAAAGCGTGAATACCGCTTAAAATAACGCGTTTCTCGTCGGTTCCGTCATCCAGGACGAACTTCAGAAGCTTCTTGGATTTCGGCACGGCTTCGCACTCCAGGACCTTTACAGCGCGGAAATCAGACTTGCTGAAGGTTTCAAAATCAACGAAATCCTTGAAGAGGGGCTCGATCTCTACTTTGCTGAAATCGATGGGCTCTTCCTTTACGCAGCAGGTGATCCCTTCCTCGGGACAGCATTTTGCAGATGCGGCCTCCGGAGCTGCCTGCTCCCTGCTTCCTGAGGGATCAGAGTTAGCGCTACTATCCTCACTTCCCGTCTTGACGGTCTTCATAGTGGGAATTTCAACAGCCGCCATTTTATATCCTACCGTAACCTGTTATAAGTTATTACCGAGGCTGTTTCAGATGATGTAAAAAATGGTGTAATGGTGTAAATCGCGCATTTAAGCAGGTGCTATCTATTCCTGATTGAAAGCTTTACTAAAGTGAGGGTTTCCCCCCTTTCTTTCTTCAATATTATCAGCTTCATCGTACCTGCAGTATTTTCAAAAGTCAATCTGTATCTGCTTCACCAGCTGCATTTTCTGAGCTCTGCGAATCCGGCTGATGTGCTTCCCGGTTTTTCCTGAAGAATCCGTCCAGCCCGTCGAACTCACTCTTCTTCAGTTCCCTCGTCACATCCGCATAGATGTTCATCGTCGTCTGAATAGAGGCACTGAATGGTGGCAAAAAATAAGGCATTGGACGCAATTTGCAGCGTCTAATGCCTTTGCTTTTTGTCTGGAAATGAAAAGGGCGGCTTGGCATAATGCCTTGCCGCTTTTTGCTATACCATCACTCATCCAACATCAAGCTCACACATTATTGAGAGGAATGGTACAGAATGAAAATCAAGATATAAGTTAGGGTTGCACAAGATTTGCACAAGAATGGTGAATATACTTCAAATTTATAACCAATGCCACGGATACTTTTAATATGATCTGCCACAGTTTCCGATACTTTCAGCTTTTTTCGCAAATTACTGATATGGCTCGAAAGTGCGTTTCTTGAATAAAACGAAAAATCTTCATGCCAAATCGTATCCATTATCATTTCGTAGGTAAAGACTTGTCGCTGATTCATAATCAACAGCGCAAGAATGTCAAACTCTTTTTCTGTCAATTCAATGCGTTTGCCAGCTATCTCTACCGTTCGATACTCCAAGCAGAAAGATAGATCCTTTACCGTAATGATTGTTAAAGGCTTTCTTTTCTCTGCCGGAATACTTAGATAATTACTAAGACCATTTTAATCTGTAGTCGCTTCTGCCAGAGGATGATTGTATGTATGAAGATATTGGGCTGCTCCGAAGTGAACGCAAGCATATCGCTGTTCTTCCGGATATGAAGGTGGCACAACAACGATTGGGACAGGACGAACCTGCCGCAGTGCATCCAAATCCTCTTGTGGTATTATATCGGCACAAATTGCAACACAGATATATTCCTTAAATGAAAGCATTACTGCAGCTTGCTTAATATCGTCCACATAGTCAAATTCTATGCCGTATTTTTTCCAACCTTTTGCAGTAACGCTGTATTCGTCATAAGAATATCCAACACCAAGTACATGAGGGGTCATGTGCTCACCTCCTTTTTTGTGAAATAGAAATTAAAGCACGACATGAAGCTGTCAAAGTGGTTACTTTGACAGCTTCGTTATCTTTTTTAACGATTATCGCCCCAGTAAAACAGCGCCAGCGTACCAGGGCTGGTGTGCGCTCCAATGATGGGGCCGATATCTGTAATAGCGATTTCGGCATCCGGGAACTGCTCCAGCACGTGGTCTTTCAGGAGGACAGCACCCTCAAAATCATCGGAATGACCGATCAAAACCGATTTCCCCAATGCTGGTATCCATCCCTGCTCCATACGGGAGAGCAGTGCAGCAAGCGCCTTTTTTTCCGCGTGGCTTTCCCATTGCTTGCAGTTTTCCATTTTCATCTACATGGAGCAGGGGCTTGATTTGCAAAGCTGTTCCCATCGCTGCCGTAGCAGAGGAAACTCGGCCACCATGTTTCAGATGGGTAAATGTATCAACAGTAACCCAATGGCAAACTTTCAACCGATGTTCTACGACCCAACCTGCCAGTTCGTCGATTGTCAGTCCTTCCATTTGCCTTTTCACGGTCTCTCTGACAAGAAAGCCTTCGCCAGCTGCGGCTTCAAGGGTATCGATGCAGATGATTTTTCACTCCGGATATTCCATCTGTAATTCCTCGACAGCCAGTGACGCAGACTGATATGTACCGGATAGTCCTGAGGAAAAGCATAGATACAAAACATCATATCCCTGACGCAGCCATGGCTCAAAACTCTGGAAATAAATCGTTGGATTGATTTGTGAGGTCGTGGCAAAATTGCCAGCCTTTTGCAGACGGTAGAACTCCTGTGCGGTGATTCCATCGGGAGAGCCATAGGTATATTCTGCTCCGCCAATTTCAACCTGCATAGGGATGATTTCAACAGATGCCAGTCCCTCCATCAGCTCCGGTGTAAGGTCTGAGGTGGCATCTGTGAAAATTCGATAGGTGCCTATCATTTTTTACACCCGCTGCAGCCCTGACAGACAGCCCAGAGTTCATCTGCTTTCGGTTTCCAGTTTTCAGCATAAGGTGTGGTCTTGTCGCACAGATGATCCACACTTTCCTGAGACTGATATTCGGTGGAATGAGCGCCGGACTGCTTCACCATTCTGCGCAGGCATTCCGGATTTTCCAGCATCGGGCAAGGCTGGAACATATTTTCATTGAAAGGCTGACCATCGTGGTAGGCCATAAACAACGGAGACTGATATGCCTCCAGCAGAGTCTTTTCACGGATGTTGGAATCGGAGTAGTGGATGAAGGCACAAGGCTCGATGTCACCATTTGCATTGATATGCAGATAGTTGCGGCCACCGGCGATACATCCGTTTACGAACTTCGCATCGTTCTGGAAGTCAATGGTGAAAATAGGCTTGGTGCTGCGATACTCCTTAATGCGGTCATACATCATCTCGCGCTGATTAGGAGCCGGGAGAAGTTCAACAGCGGCATCGTTGCCAACAGGCATATAGTGGAAGAACCACGCAAACTTTGCGCCACACTCCACAATGTGATCGAAGAACTCTTCAGAACTAATAGAGTCAATGTTCTTGCTGGTATAGCAGCCGGAAACACCGAACGGCAGTTTCTTTTCTTTCAGAATCTTCATAGCACGCATAGTTGCCTGATATGTACCCTCGCCGCGGCGGAAGTCAGTAGCTTCCTCAAAGCCTTCAATGCTGATGGCAGGATAGAAGTTCTTTACACGCAGCATTTCATCGGCAAAGGCTTCGTCAATGAGTGTACCGTTGGTAAAGGAAGAGAACACACAGTCAGGGTGTGCCTCACACAGACGAATCAAATCCTTTTTGCGTACCAGAGGTTCGCCGCCGGTATAGAGGAACATATAGGTGCCCAGCTCATTGGCCTGATTGATGATGTCATCCAGTTCCTCATAGGTCAGGTTCAATTTGTTGCCATATTCGGCTGCCCAACATCCGGTGCAGTGAAGGTTGCAGGCGGAAGTGGGGTCCATCAAGATTGCCCAGGGGATGTTGCAGCCATATTTTTCACGGGCGGCAATCTGCTTGCGGCTACCCAGCAGAGAGGCATTGACGATGAAGTTGCGGAAGAACACCTTGCGCACTTCCGGATCAATGTCAGTCCAGAAGCTGTTAATCAGACGCATCCAGTTGCTGTCGGGATCGTCCATGATTTTGCGAATAGCTTGACGCTGCGCCAGATAAAGATTGTCTTTATCGAATTGATCAGCCCAATCCAGCAGCTTAGGGAATGCTTCCTGCGGCTTATTGTCAACATACTTAAGCACTTGATTGACAGCGAAAGCCTGTACGCTGTCTTTAATAGAATTACTCATGATTCATATCTCCTTCGTATTTATTTTTAGAAAAGTCCCCATTCAGCCAGTTTCTCAAAGCCACCGATGGACTGAACGTATTCCTTTGCTTCGGCAACAATCTCCGAATATGGCATACCATCAATCTCGTTGTCTCCAATAGCACAGCACAACTGGACAGGATGGCCGGTTCGTTGCGCCTTCAGGAAAGCATGGATGTTTACAGAAACATCGGCTTTGGACAGATCCTTGCCGTGCAGTCCACCGCCGGTAACGGAGTCGGCCATGTCAGAGCCCAGCTTGCGGTTGGTTGCACCGGTATCCACATCGGTACCGCCCGTCCAATCACCCAAAGGATTGATCTCTGCATTTGGATAGGCTTTTCGCAAGGATTCTGTGCTGGCATTGCTCTGACAGATAATCAGTCGATCCCCATCCAGAATATATTTACCATCAACGGGATATTCAGCATAAATCTTGTGTGCAATTTCAGAGAGGTTTTTTTGTTCCTGTGTCAGAGGTACACCTTTGAAGATACCGTTGTCACCACAACGAAGTCCGTTCTCTTGATTTCTGGACAGGTGTGTGTCTTGAGGCACAAGGTGGATATCTGTTTTTACATCGCCGCCGATACGATGAATGATGTTTATGATAGGCGTAGGGTCCATCTTTACGGACGATTCGATAATCACATGGCAAGTTCCATGGCCGATCAACACTTCCACGGCGATTTTAGGGTCGGGTTCCATTGTATAGGCCAAATCCACGATAGCACCGGCAATTCGGTCTGCCAGTTTATCCGGGTGGCCAGGATTTACTTTTTCAATCATTGCGTATCCTCCATTTCTGCGCTTCAAGCAAATTATAAAAAGGTGAACCATCAAAGTCATTGGACATGGAAAAGCGCAAGTCCCAAATTATGACGCGACACAGATTTTGTTACCTTTTGGGACGCGAAGGGATGTTTGTCCATTGTTGGAAAGCTCTTATATAGGTATATTCGTATAGAGTAAGAGAGTGCGCCCTGCACTTTAAAAGGAGCGAATATAGATGGAAAAAAGTATGTCCCGGATGTTAGTAGAAACTGTAGTGAAAAAGGCATTGAAAAGCATTAAGGAAAGTCCGGAGCGTGGTATCCGGAATCTTGTAGATATGGCTTTGCAATTTTCAGAAGGAAGATTCCAAATTAACTTTTTTACCGTGACCCAGACCATGTTTCAAAACGAAAACAGTGCTTACTATGGTTTGGTTCGGAATGTTGTGGCATATACGGACTCTGATCGGCTTTTTACTTTCGGCATGAACCTCGGATATAACAGCTGTACCGAAGGTGCTCGCCGCATACGCGAGAATGAAGAGAAGCTGGGGTGTAATATTCCGTGGACAGTTATGCTTCAGATAGATACACAGCAATTTGAGGAAAACCAGCAGGAGTATAACGCTATGATCAGGGAAGGAGAAAATCTTGGTATTTACACATGGATGCTATTTCCCACGGAGCATCCACAGGAAATATTCTCTCTGGTGAAGGACTACCCCGACAGTGCATTTTGCATTTTCTGTGAAGCAAAGGACATTACCTCAGCTTTTATAGAAGAATCAGTCGAGTGCAAAAACCTGATGCTCGTTGTTCGCTACAAT
Organism: uncultured Eubacteriales bacterium; assembly: GCA_902767305.1. Classification (GTDB taxonomy): domain Bacteria; phylum Bacillota; class Clostridia; order Christensenellales; family Aristaeellaceae; genus Ventricola. Next base: position 1,720 of record CACXHF010000249.1, on the reverse strand, counting down.
GAAAATATTGACGCAGTCTGCGAAGCGCTGCGGGAAAGTGAACTTCTGTATTCTGTGTGGTATCAGTACGGACAGAAAGATACGGAAATCATTATCAACGGCGAACTGTTCAGTAGCACCCAGCAACTTTCACCCACATTTACTGTGCTTTTGCCGGAAAAGAACTGTCCGGAAGAAGTGCGCCGTCTTGTGTATCAGGAGGTAAAGCGTGCTCGCAGTGAACAGAACTTCCGCACCCTTACATGGGAGCTGCAACGTGATAACCTTTTGATCGATTCCATCATATCCGGAGATGGCTGCTCTACCTGCTTTGATAAAAACGGCTATCTGTGCGACTGGAGCGGAAAGATTGAAAACTACAATCTGTTTCAAAACGACCTTGCCGAGATGCTGACAGCAGCCTATCCAAAGAAAGTGGGAGAAAGCGTATGAGCGGCGGTAAGATCGGCATAGTGGATGTAGGAGGCGGTTATCGTGGTGTATATGCAACAGGGGTGCTGGACTACTGTATGGATCACCACATGCAATTTGACCTCGGCATTGGCGTTTCAGCAGGAAGCGCTAATCTGATCTCCTATGCCGCCGGACAGCGCGGGAGAAATTATCAATTCTACACCGAGTACGGATTGAGAAAGGAATATGCCAGTATCGGAAACTTCCTTTTCAAAAAGTCATTTGTTGACCTTGACTATGTTTACAGTACATTGAGTAATTCAGATGGAGAAAATCCCCTGGACTATGCTGCGGCTATGACAAATCCCATGGAGTATATCGTAGTCGCTACCGAAGCTGAAACCGGAAATGCCAAGTATTTTGACAAGAGCGATATAGCGCAGGATGACTACAGCGTATTAAAAGCATCCAGCGCCATTCCTTTTGTGTGCCATCCTTATGCCGTTGGAAACATGCTCTATTATGACGGAGCATTGGGCGATACCATACCTGTTCAAAAGGCATTTCAGCTTGGCTGCGATAAAGTGGTGCTGCTTCTGACCTTACCCGAAGATACTCTGCGGACAGCGGACAAGGATAGGAAGCTTGCAGCTCTCATCCGAAAAAAATACCCGCTGGCAGCCGAAAAGCTGGAACAGCGGGCAGAGAACTATAATAACGGCGTGGCACTGGCACAAAAACTGGCTGCAGCGGGAAAGGTTTTGATCGTTGCACCTGATGACACCTGCGGCGTCAGCACACTAAGCCGGGATGCAGATGCGCTCCGCCGATTATATGAAAAAGGTTATCAGGACGGTAAAAGAATACTGGATTTTTTGAAAAACAAGTAGTATGCAAATGACACGACCGAAGGGAATGCTTCTGCATACCTTCGGTCTCTGCTTTTCTAACATATCAGGAGAGAAAAAATGGGATTTTGGGGATGTGTTGAATATCTGGCAGCGTCGGGTGCTGTCAGCTTTATCGTTGGACGAGTGTTGCCGAAAAGCTGGTTTCGGCACGACAAATTTCCGTATGCGATATACCGTTTTGAACGCGGTGGGAAAATATATGAAAAACTGCGAATAAAGTCTTAGCAGAAGAAACTTCTCGATATGAGCCGTATCTTCTGTCATTGATGTTCTTGTAGCAATTCCGGTGTGCATAATCGCGTATTACTTCAGCTTCAAACAAAATACAAAAATCGGGTAGGTGGCCCCGACTCGTATGAGTCGGGGTTGCCCTCCCACACCGCTCGTGCGTACGGATCGCGTACACGGCGGTTCGG
>CACXHF010000248.1 GCA_902767305.1 uncultured Eubacteriales bacterium | reverse complement strand
GCATGCTCTGGATGCCTTCTCCGACGGCAGGCAGCTTCTGGACGCAGTTTCCGGAGGCGCGAACTACGATCTGCTGTTCCTGGATATCCTCATGCCGCAAATCACCGGCATGGAGCTGGCCAGGGAGATCAGCAGGCTTGCCCTGGATATACCGGTGGTCTTTCTCACGGACAGTGAGAGCTATGCTGTTGAGGCGTTTTCCGTCAAGGCGCTGCACTATATCCTTAAGCCCATGACGGAAGAGGCGCTGAAGGAGTGCCTGAATCGACTGGAGGAACGCAAAAGCACCCGTCGGCGAGTCCATATTGTCAGTTCCTCCGGCATCCAGCAGATTCTATTTGCGGATGAAATCCAATACGCACAAAGCAATGCCCATTACTATGATATACACCTGAAGAACGGAATGGTCATTAAGGTCCGTATGACACAAACGGATATCCTGGACAAATTGGGAGATTCGTTCCTCCCCGTATCCAGAGGCCTGGTCGTCAATGTGGAATTCATCCGCCAGCTCGGATCCAAATCCTGTATGCTGAAGGATGGGCGGGAAATCCTTCTGAGCCGCAGCAACACGGAAGAAATCCATTCTGCTTATGCCTCTTATGTTTTTTCGCAGTTGTCCAAGCGCGACGGATCGTCCCCGAAGGGCAGGAAGTAAAGATACCGAAAGTATTGTTTTGCATATAGGAGTCTTATGATTAAACATCATGGAGTGAAAATACTTTTGTAGGGCGGAATTGATCGTGCCGATTATGATTCCATCCGTCCAATGGTATGGAAAAGGAATCCCTTCAAACTTATTCTGATCACACTGGAACGAAAGAACGGGGATGATACTCTCTCGATTAACCTTGAAACGAAATGTTCTATATGGATCGTGCCATTCGCATCAGCATTCGTGATGTGGGCATTGTCACGCAGTATAACCGCCAACAGTTCCTGGTGATTATGCTCGGAACCGATCTTTCCGGGGTCAACATTGCTGTGGACAGGATTTTCAAAAGCTATTTCCGGATGAGCGGCGGCAACGCCTTCTTGCCATCCTATTCCATCGTGGGGATGGGTGAACATAAAATCAAATTGACAGAGGAACACAACAGGACAGAAAAAAGGGGGACAAAGGAAATGAAACAATCACTGCAGGAGAGATGCGAGGCTCAGATTCGGAATGAGACAGCCATGCGGAAAGTGGCGGAAAGTGGCGAAAATTGAGCATGAGGCAGTTCTGAAACTCTGCGCCATGATGCATGTCAATGCGGGGCGTGAGGTCAATCCGGAGCACATGAAGGAATGCAACAGCATTCTGAAGAGCCGGGCAGGCGTGTTTTCGAACTTTCGTGGGACGTTACAGCGTGTTGTGGTGGCAAAGATGGCAATCGCGGATGACCCGGTAGCCTTCATTGACGATGTGATGGACGTCTACGAGAAACTGAAGGCGGGCCGTAAACTACCGGGCGAGATGCTTGCCATGGCCACAACGACTATCGTTGAGAACTGTCCGGCAGAGCAGCGCTCTGAGGTGGTGGAGAAAACGCGCGAGACATACGCAAAGCTAAAGGAAAAGCATCCTTTTCTGACCGATGAAAGTGACATGTCGCTGATTGCGCTCATGATCATGGCAGGAAAGAATCCAGAGCAGGCGGCTGAAGAAGCAGAAGGATTGTTCCAGACAATGAAGAAGGATTATAAAATCAGCTCGGATGTTGCCCAATCAGCTGCCATGGTGCTTTCACTTTCTGACAAGCCGGTACAGCAGAAGCTTGAGGGATTCTTCAGCCTGTATGAGGTATGCAAAAACGCAAAGCACGCGACTGCCCGGGACAAGGCGATGGTGATTTACTCCGCCTTTGCGGATGTAGATTGCGATCTGAATGAAACGGTGGAGGCCATTGGTGAAGTGGATGACTGGCTGAAGGGACAGAAAGGTTATGGCGCATTCTCTCTCGGAACGAGTGAACGCCGACTGTTTGCAACATCGATTGTTCTTGAGAATATGCGGGCAGTAAACTCGGCTGCGTCATCAAGTGTAACGAATGCGATTTCACAGGCCATTATTGAAGAACTTGTGTTAATTCTGGTAATGATCATCCTTACAGGTATCATTGTCAGCACGAACGTGACAAGTTCGCTTGTTTGAACCTACAGGAAAATAAAAAAAATAAAAGAACAGCGAGGTATTCAATATGAAACGGATTCTGGTGATTCTGACAATACTTGCCCTGTTGATGAGCTTTTCCGTCACTTGCGCGGAGAACGCCTCTTCGGT
>CACXHF010000247.1 GCA_902767305.1 uncultured Eubacteriales bacterium | reverse complement strand
CGCCCTGACATTCCTTTATTCTGGGGGAGTTCATCCCTGGCTTCCTCAAACCATTGTCCACTCACCCGTGCGTTTCATATACAGGACTCATATCCACGTATCCACGCGTTTCTCGTTTGCCTGCCATATCCACGCATCCTCGCGTTTCATCGGTGTTGGCCATCTATTCATATATAATGAAGAAAGGGAACAGAATCAGATTCTGTCCCCCTTTTCCTTCCTGCCCTGTGCCGCTTTCCGGTCAGGGGCGTTTTCTCAGCCCTGTTTCCGCATCCCGATCAGTTCACCCGTGTCCAGTCTCCGCACTGCATCCAGCAGTGCCACCTGGTTTTTCCACAGTTCCGCATCGAGATGAAAATGCCCGAAGTACCAGCGCCGGTATGCTGTTTTCTCCCGGACCCATTCCAGAAAGGAAAGCAGCGGATACTCCTCTGTCACCCGGTTCGTGATCCCTGCGCCTGTTTTTGAAAGATACTCGACCGTATTATACGGCGCCGTATGCGTCAGGAGAATGTCCACCTCAAAATGGTGCTGTTCCAGATGTCGGGCTGCATTCCTGTATTCCGGCTCCTCCGGCATCTCCTGTGCCCACCAGCTCTCCCCCGGAATGCGGGATGCCCGGTCCAGAGAGGTTCCTCCGCCCATGACAAACATCCGCAGATGATCCAGTTCATAGATCTCCCCCCGCATCAGGTGGATCAGATTTTTACGGATGAAATGGACCTGTCCCCCATGCCACTGCGCAGCTTCAAAACGGTTCAGCCGGTCAAAATTCTCGTGATTTCCATCACAGAAGAGAATCGTACAGTCCTGCGCCGCCAGCGAATCAAAGAAGGCTTCCTCCGATCCCATCGGACCGTCAAAAAAGCCGATTCCAAAGTCGCCGGCAACAAGCAGCGTATCCCCCGGCTTCAGAAACTGCAGGCTCCGTTTCAGGAGCATCTGGCTGCCATGCGTATCTCCGGTCACTGCATACATGCTTTTCCCTCCCTTTCCGGCTGATATTTCTCTGCCTGCAAAAAAAAGCCCATGGTTTCCCATGGGCCAGGTTTCTATTCGATCCCGAATGCCTTTTTCAGTGCTGCCTCGTCCACCTGTTCCCCGATCTGTCCGGCTTCAAACACATAACGTTCATAGAGCGTTTCAGGACGCTTGGGCGCACCGCAGTAAACGCAGGGCGTCAGTTTTTTGAAGTCGTCCCTGCTCAGGTCCCCATAGGTAAAGTCGCCGGTCAGCGGCAGGAACTTTGCCTTGACACCGGAACAGTTGGCATCCAGATGATAGTTTGAACCGCCGCTGGGATTCCGGTAAAGCTGCAGGTCTGCGGGCGGCAGCTCCGGTTCAGGCATCTTCCTTCCCTGATCATCCCACACGAACACGCGGGTGTTCATCTCAAGATGCTCCCAGAGCCACAGCATGTTCTGTCCCTGTGCATTCTGCCGCCGCTGAATGCGGATGCAGCCGTGGCTGGCCTTTTTCCCCAGTTCCGGCTCAAACTCATTGTATATCCTGGTCTTCCCGTCCCCGCCGAACCGGTACGGAACCTCGTGCAGCAGAGTTCCTCCGTTAATCCGTATGGCATAGAGGGCACGCATGGTGCCGCTCACAAATTCGCCCACCCGGCTGACTGTCAGGAACTCTCCTGCAGGACTTTCGTTATAGGGCTGTTTGGGATTGTTCAGACCGGTAGATACCTCAAGCTCCCCGATGATCCGGCCGGCTTCAAAAATATACAGTGTCTGGCGGAGCTTGTCGATAAGCAGCGCATATTTTTTTGACGGTTTCTTGGTGATCAGCACATTTTTCTTCACATATCCGCGGATCAGCTTGTTGTCGATGGACATCATATAGCTGTTCTTCGTCTTTGTGCCGTCATTGGAATATGCTTCAATCAGCACATATCCGTCACCATCCGTATCTTCCTCGATCACATGCACGCCCTGGCTCTGTCCGTGAAGTTCCCCGGCAGTGTTCGTCTCATAGGGCGTCCGGTTGATTCCCGGCTGATTCGTCGGATAAATATGCTCAGTCTGCTCGATGTCAAGCACCGTGATCGGCTGCATCATCAGATCCCAGATTGCCTGCTGATGTTCCGGATTCCGGAGATCATACGCATCCGGGTTCATATCCCAGAAACTGGTGGCAGCAGGTACCGCCGCATTCAGCACTGCCGGCGTCCCCGCAGAAGCATCCTGCATGTCTGCCGGCATTCCGGCAGATACATCCTGCACAGGCGGAGGAAGTGTTTCCGGTTCATGCCGGATCATTTCCGCCTGGGCATCCTCATCCTGCGCCAGTGCCTGCATCTCGGCCAGAGAAAGCGTCTCAGCCGCCGGAACAGCCGCCGCTGACCCGCTGCAGAGCAGCGAAACCGTCACCGGATCGCTCTCCTCTCCCCAGAAATTCCGTACCCGAAGGGTGAGACTGTACGCCCCCTCCTCCAGCGCCCGTTCATCCGGCAGAATCCCGTCCCAGAGGATCTGTCCCTGACCGGCTTCAATGGATACGGCTCCGACGTCCGCAGAACTTACCCCGCTCTGATCCTGGAGAAGCATGGCCAGCTTCCCGCCCTCTGAGGATTCAAACCGGATCCGGTATCCGGTTCCTTCCGGGTTCAGTGTGACATTTGATAAGATGGGCTGCGCAGAAACTGTGCAGCCCATCATCAGGCAAAGAAAAAACGTAAGCAATAACCAGATTTGTTTCATTCCAGATAAGTAGACCTTTCATATGGAGTTCATCTGATCCGCGGCAGGCGGTCAGCCCGGCAGATCCAGAATTTCACCCGGCGCCACTGTCGATTCGACGATCGGCGTCACCGGTGACATTTCAAACAGCAGTTCCTGCGTCTTTGCACCGGCAATACCATCCACATCGAGTCCGTTATCCGTCTGGAATTTCCGGACAGCTGTCATGGTGCCGGTTCCGTAAATTCCATCAGCCGCAGAAGTCAGAAGTCCGAGCTGTGCCAGCGCCTGCTGCAGCATGACAACGTCATTGCCCGAATCACCTTTCTTGAGCGTTGTATACGTCCTTGCGACCGGTTCCGGCGTCGGTTCGGGTGTCGGCGTGATTTCAATCATCGGCACCGGCGTCATGATCCGCGGCTCTGCCGTCGGCTCCTGACCGAAAATAATCAGATTGTTCTGCTGCACGCCCGGCGTCGGAGCAGGTGTCGCCTGTGTCTGCTGGCCGCCGCCAAACAGAGCTCCGCCCGTAAACATTGAACGGACAATCAGGGCCACAAAGACAATCAGAACGACGATGAGCCCGATTGCGATAATCATTGGCGCCACGTCTCTTTTTTTCGTTCTGCGGGACTTCGTCCTGCCGGCCGTAGCTCCATTCAGACCTGCACCCGATGAACGTCCTTCTTTGGCAGGCTGCGTGTTCTGTGCCCCTCCGGCGGATGATTCAGGTTCATCGGCTACTCCGTTAAGACTTGAAAAACAAAGCGGACAGACGTTTGAACCATTGGGAATATTGTTATGACAGTGAGGACAAATCATGTCTTTTCCTCCTTTTTGAGCCTCCTGTTTTTTCCTTTGGCACCCCTGCTCTGACGGTTTCCCTGTACGGCAGATCAGGAATGCGGCAGGAACGCTCCCGGCAGCCCCTTATTCAAAGCCCGTCAGCACGGCTTTTGCCGCTGGCTGGCCATCGCCGGAGCAGAAGCTCTCTGTAACAATCAACTCTGTGAATGTCGCTTCCTGACACTCCTGTATCAAGTATACACCACTTATTTCCGGAATGCAAATCGACCTATCCGGCATCCTCCGGTTCCGGCAGGAGCCAGTATGTCCGAATGGTACAGAGTGCAGCCATGATGCTGAGTCTCAGTGTCAGCTTTTCCCTGGAGTCCTCTGTCCAGTCCATCACCAGCTTGCCTTCGGTCACTCTCTCCTCCAGTTCCTCCAGCTGATTCCGGAACTGCTCATAGCCTGTACGGACATCCTGTCTGCACAGAATTTTCAGTATCGCCCCGATACTCTCCATGTTCAGCGCCTGCTTGAGTACGTAAATCATCAGCAGGATTGCCAGATGCTCTCTGTCGTATTTCTTCCCGTCCGGACGGGGCAGCAGTCCGCCCTTCACATAGTTGTTGATCATGGGCTTCGTCATCTCCCCTTTGGGCATCCTGACGGTAAATGAACGGTCCATGAGCAGCATCACCTGGTCCATGTACAGTCCGATGTCCGGCAGCTGCTCCCATTCCGGCAGATGAATTCTCTTCTCATTCATCGCACATTCAACCACTCTGTCTGAACATCATCGCTCAGAGATTATTTTTTTCAGGTTGGCAATCGTCTCTTTCATTTCCGGTTCCTGTTCAAGCATTTTTCCCACTTTGTCACAGGAATTCAGGATGGTGGAATGGTCTCTGCCGAATTCATCGCCGATCCGGGGCAGGCTCATCTCCGTCATCTCCCGTGTCAGATAGACCGCCACATGTCTGGCGCGCGCGATCTCCTTCTTTCTGGAGTCGCCGCGGATCTGCGCCGGATCCAGCTTGTAGTAATCCGATACGCAGTTGATAATCATCTCCGCATTGATCCGCTTGGGATCACGGACCACCGTGATATCCTTCAGCGCACTGGCAACCACTTTTTCATCGATCAGACAGTTGTTGAGCTTGGCATAGGCACTAACACGGATCAGAGATCCTTCCAGTTCACGGATGTTGCTGTCCACCCGGTCCGCAATCATCTCAAGAACCGCATCCGTCACCGTAATGTTGTCAAGGTCTGCCTTTTTGCGCAGGATGGCAACACGGGTATCAAAGTCCGGCTTCTGGATGTCTGCAATCAGACCCCATTCAAAACGGGACCGGAGCCGCTCCTCCAGACGGGCAATATCCCTTGGCGGCTTATCTGAGGAGATGATAATCTGCTTGCCGGCAGTATGCAGCGCATTAAAGGTATGGAAGAATTCCTCCTGCGTCGACTCCCGCCCGGCAATAAACTGGATATCGTCGATCATCAGCACATCCACATTGCGGAAACGGTTGCGGAATTCATCCGTCTTCTTGTTGCCGATGGAAGCCACCAGTTCATTGGTAAACATTTCACTCTGCAGATAGAGCATCCTCATATTCGGAAAATGGTCCTGAATGAAATGACCGATGGCATACATGAGATGCGTCTTTCCAAGACCGACACCGCCGTAGAGGAACAGCGGATTATACGCCATACCGGGCGTTTCAGCTACCGCCAGTGCCGCCGCATGGGCAAATCGGTTGGAGGAACCTACTACAAAGGTATCAAAGGTGGCACGGGGATTGAAGACATACTCGTTCTTCTTTTCCTCGTTCTTTTTTTCCTGTGCTCTCTGCCATTCAATCCGCTCTTTGACACTCATCAGGCGGACCCGCATTTTCTGTCCGGCCGCCTGCGAAACCGCCTGCTCAATCTGTACCAGATAACGGGGTCTGACTGTCTGCTCAACGAATTCACTGATGACCTCTATGGCCATCTCATCCCCGTCAACATACACCGGCTTCAGCGGCTGCTCAATCCACGTCTCATAGGAAACCGACGGAAGATTATCCATCAGTATTGCTTTCGCCTTCTCCCACAGCACTGTATGCTCGTCCATGCCACGCATCCTCTTATATCAGTGGTTATCCACAGAAACGACACCCCTTGTGGAAAAGTGCCGACCTGTGGATAACTCATATTTTTGCATAGTGTATCAAAAAAGCCCCTGAAATACAAGGGCTTTTCCGTCCGGTTTCACGCCGGGGCGGCCGGTTTTCCACAGCTGTTCTTCGCTTTGAGGCCAGTTATCCACAACATGATGTGGTCCTCCTTTTCCACACTCCACAACCGCTGTACATCCCGATTCCGTTTTTCTTCATTTTGAAGGATTAAAAAACTTCATGCGGCAGCGCTCTTCACAGGAATCCGCCGTCCACCCCGATAACCTGCCCGGTGATAAATGACGCTTCGTCCCCCATCAGAAAGGCGCAGAGCCCGGCCACGTCCTCCGGCGTCCCGAGACGGCTGAGAGAGGCTGCCTGAGCCAGTTCCAGCCGGTCCTCCGCTGAATACGCTGCCATCATTGCCGTATCGATTACCCCGGGCGCCACACAGTTAACCCGGACGCCGGAGGGTCCGCATTCCCTCGAAAGTGCCTTTCCCAGTCCGATCAGTCCGGCCTTGCTGGCCGAATAGGCTGCCTCACACGACGCGCCGGCCTGTCCCCACATGCTGGAAATCAGAACGACCGAGCCCGACTGCTTTCGGATCATTCCCGGAAGAAACGCCCGGCAGAGATAGAATGCACTTGAAAGGTTTGTTCCGATGACCCGGTCCCATTCCTCATCCGTCATCTCCGTGAGCAGACCTGTAAAAGCAATTCCCGCGGCGTGCACAAGCCCGTCTATGCCGTGATACAGGGAAAGGATTTCCTCCGTCATCTTCCTGACCTCTGCGCTTGTGCTCAGGTCTGCCTGCACCGCATGCACATCCCTTCCCATGCCGCACAGTTCACGGCAGAGGTTCCGGACTTTCTCTGTTCCGTGGTTGGCATGGGCCAGAACTGTACAGGACTCAGACAGACGCCGGACACAGGCTTCGCCGATTCCCCCTGATGCCCCGGTGACAAGTACCGTTTTCCGTCTCATTTGCTCTCCCCCTTGACAAAAATGGGCTGACGCCTTAGCATTACCCGCGAGGTGATACGATGGCTCTTCAGATTTTCTGCGGCAAAGGCTTTGATACACAGAAAGCCGAACGTTTCTTCAAGGAACGCCGCATCTCCTATCAGAAAATTGACACGCTGAAGTACGGAATCAGCCGGCGCGAACTGGAAAGTGTCGCCAGTGCGGTCGGACTCGACCATCTCTGTGACCGTGACAGCAAGGCTTTCCGCGAAAACGTCATAGCCTACACCCAGGACCGGGAACGAATCCTGGACGGTCTCCTGGAACATCCTGCACTGCTCCGCCTGCCGATCGTCCGTGCCGGACGAATCGCCACCGTCGGCTACGCACCGGATATCTGGGAAACATGGATCCGAAACGGTCAGATTTAAAGCAGCAGCCCTGGTCATCCCAGGGCTGCATTTTTTTATCCGTTCAGATCCTCCGCTTCCGTCTCCGTCCCGGTTTCCGCCGGGGATGGAAAATCGGAGGCCGGGAACTCAGAGGCCGGTTCCCCGGTTTCACCGGGAACCGGATCGTCGAAACCGGCAGAGGAATCCCCGTCCTGTTTTCCGTTTCCGTCAGTCTCCGTTTCGGCAGTGCTTGCAGCAGCCGTATGGAAGCGGTCCCGGGATACCACATAGCTGTTCTTCTCGATCTCCAGTTCAAAAATGATCTGCCCGAGGAAACGGCCGCTTTCCGTTTCCTCCACATTGATCTGCAGAACCGGTGCCACCTGACCCTCGACAGGTATCGGCAGCACCCAGAAGACGGTTTCCCCTTCCACATCCACCACGCTTCCGGCACTGATATATCCCCCGCTCAGGGCATCCCAGCGATAGAAGACGCCGTCCGTTCCGCTCAGAATAAACCGGACCTCCATGGGTTCCCCCTCGGGACCGGTCATATTCATCTGCAGCATCAGTCCATCCGACGTCATGTCAATCGGGCTGTAGCGCCGCATGGTCAGCAGGGAGACCGTCCCGCCTTCCAGAGAGACCTGGGGTTCACAGATCTGTTCCTCTTCCCGGGAATACTCAAGAACCCCGGGGTAAAACGATGTCAGAATCGAACCGTAGCCGCCATTGCTGAGATAGTCTCCCAGCTGCATGGTTATCCATTCCGATTTTTCCTCGCTGCTCAGCAGTCCTTTTTCGATCAGAAGATCCCCCAGCTCCGTCAGGAACTGTTTATAGCTTGCCTCAATCCGGATGAGTTCATCCACATTGAGCAGCGGATCCCGCTCATCCGCCGCCGCCGCGCAGAGAAGACATATAAATATAATAAGGAGAAACAGCATCATGATACGTCGGATCATTCAGCAGCTCCTCCTTTCTGAATTTCAGTCTCCGGTTCCGGCACGGAATCTGTTCCCTGCCGGACAGTTCCCGGCAGAAGACCGGTCAGTTCACAAAATAGATGATATCACTGACATTCCGTTCCCGTGAACCGCTGGTTTTATTTACGCGTTCACCGTTCATGATCATGGTTGCACTTCCGCCGCCGTCCATATTGTAGGCGATCCTTGCACCGCGCTGCTGGAAGAATTCCTGCATCTCCTGAAGCGTCATGCCTTTATCGCTCCATTTGTCCCGGCGTCCATCCGCTACCAGCACAATATAATGGTTGTTCTCGACGATTCCGATGGCCGTTCTGGGCTCACGGATTGTATCTTTGGTGGAAATGACGTACTTTGAAGGCATCTCGACAATCTGGCCGTCATTCACCAGGAGCGGGCCGAACGAGAAGGACTGGACGACGCCCATATCCAGATACTGCTTCGCCGTTCCCTCGACGTACTGTCCCTTGGGAATTGCCCTGAAGCTTCCGTCGGCGAAGACCAGCAGCTGATCACAGTTGGACTTCTTGTCTCTGTACAGAACGCCGTTGCGGATGATCAGACCGTAATTGTCCTTGTAGTTGTAGTAGTCCCCGTTGATAGCCAGAACCGCATCGTGCCGTGCCGCAATCGCACTGGTCGCCTCTGCCTTATTCTTGCTGTATTCCTCCCCGGCAAATGCCGTACGCATCTGATCCGGCCGAGTCATGTACACATCCGCCACGAAAAAACGAAGGGCTGTGTTCTTATATTTGTAACACCACTGTTCGATCGTCACCCGGAGCGTTCCGGAATCATACGTCCGTGTATCCTCAATTTCCCTGGATACCGGTACAGCTGCTGCCATGGCCGTGGTGAGTCCTGTACACAGGACAAGCAATACCAGCAGAGTGCAAAGCAGTTTCCGTTTCATGATCGTAAAAGTCTCCTTTTCAGTTTTGTCTCTCTTATTGTACCGGGTTTGCCATAAACATGAGAATATCACTGACTGACCGCTGCTTTCCGCCGGAGGGCATGTTAATCACCTCACCGAGGAAATACAGCGTCGTCGAACCTCCGCCGTCCAGATTAAAGGCAAACTGTGCGCCCTCCTCCAGAAACAGCTGCTGCAGTTTCGGGATGGAGCAGCCCGTTGAATACCCTTCACGGCGTCCGTCAACCACGATAATTATATAATGAAGCGGGCCGATCTGTCCCACCGCCGTTCGGGGTTCATAGTACCCGTCATGACAGTTCACATAGAAGGTCCCCGGCAGCTCGGCTGCCTGTCCGTTTTCCACCAGAACCGGACCGAATTCGAATGTCTGCCAGGTTCGCGCCCGCATCAGCTGATCCGCAACCAGGCCCTGTTTCCCCGAGCGGTCCGTCATTGCCCGCATGTCTCCGTTTTCATCGACCACCAGAAGATGATGCCTGCGGATATTCTGCTTGCGCATCAGTTCCCCGTTCCGGATGATGATTCCGTCCCGGTGATAACGGCAGAAGTCCGCGTTGACGGCCAGGACCGGACTGTACCGCCCGGCAATGTCACTGACTGCCTCATAGATCCCGCTCTTGAAGTCATCCCCGGCAAACGCCGTCCGCAGCTGACTGGGATCTGTCAGCCGGATATCGCAGACATAATAGGTCAGACCGTCTTTCTGCTTCTGTTCAATGGACACGGTCATCCGGTCTGTCTGATAGAAGAGCTCCCCCGGTTCATAGTGCTTGAGATCTGATGACGGTTTTGCTGAATCCGTCCCGTCGGCACTGCTGCCTGGCAGGGACTGCTCCTCCTTTACCTGCTCCTCAATTTCCTTCTGAATTTCCTCCAGCTGGTCCTCCGGATTGAAATTGACAATCTTATCCAGCGTACTGTTCGGTTCCGGTGTTGCGCCCGGCAGTGTCTGAATGGTTTTTTCATTCTGAATTCTTGCCCAGTCGACAAAACGTTCCTGGACACCCGGCACCTCCGTCAAGGGGGCACTGGCATTGCAGATTGCCAGGGTCAGTATGATGCATGCCGCCGTTCCCAGTACATGCAGCGGCATCCTGTCCCCGTATAGGTTGGGAAGATCAAAATGCCTTTTCCGGAAACGCCTGAAATGGTGCAGATTTCCTTCACTTTTTGCCGGCAGATCGTACCGCCTCAGCGGTGTTCGTCTGATCCGGTCAACCGGTTTCATCGAGCACTTCTCTCCTCTTTCCTACGATAAGATGAGGCGTATTATACGCCCCGGATCATTCTCTGTCAAACTCTCTCTCTCAGGATTCCGTTCCTGCCTGCACCGGTCAGTCTTTTTTCTGTCAGGCCGGACAGGCTTTCGCTGCCGGATTCCGCAGCTTTTTCCTCTTTCCATTTTCCATGTCCGTCAGCTCCGGTAGGTTGACCGGAACGGAGCCGCGGAGTATGATAATCCGGCAGTGTCGGCTTCACGGAAACGCCCTCCGCTGTTTTCTTCCCGCTCTAAAATACCCGTTTCAGGAGGTTTTTTCATGGATCTGCACCATCTTGACACCGAACAGCGGAATCCGGATTCCGCTCATATCGACCGGCTTACCACCCTTGAAATCGTTCAGCGGATCAATGAGGAAGATCACCGCTGCGCCGAGGCGGTTTCCCGAATCCTTCCGGATATTGCAAGGTGTGCCGATCTGATCTATGAACGCGTGCATGCCGGCGGACGCCTGTTTTACTGCGGAGCCGGAACCTCGGGACGTCTGGGCATTCTGGACGCCTCCGAATGTCCGCCTACCTACGGCGTGGATGAGGATACCGTCATCGGACTCATTGCCGGCGGTCCCTCTGCACTGATCCGGGCTGTTGAGGGAGCAGAGGACAGTCCGGCACTCGGCCGTGCGGACCTGATTGCCCGTCATTTCAATGCCCGGGATATCCTTGTCGGTATAGCGGCCAGCGGACGCACTCCCTATGTGCTCGGTGCCATGGATTATGCCAGAGAAACCGGCGCACCGGTTCTGGCGCTGGTCTGCACCCGCGGCAGTGAAATGGCCGGACATGCCGACATCACCATGGAGGCTGTTCCGGGCCCGGAGGTCATTGCCGGATCCACCCGCATGAAAAGCGGCACCTGCCAGAAGATGATTCTCAACATTCTGAGCACCACGGTCATGATCCGGCTGGGGAAAGTCTATGGAAACCTCATGGTGGATGTCAAAGCAACCAACCGGAAACTGCAGCATCGCGCCGTTTCCATCGTTGCCAGTGCGTCCGGCTGCAGTGAATCCGAAGCCGCCGCCGTACTGGAAAAGTGCCGGTATGCCTGCAAGCCGGCAATTCTCATGCAGCTGCTTGGAATCAGCGAGACAGAAGCGCTGCAGCTGCTCCGCAAGGCAGACGGACACGTTGATGCCGCGCTCAAAGCCGGCGGCAGATAGGAGGTCAGGCATGTATTACTGTGGCTGGGACGGCGGCGGAACGAAGACCGACGTCTGCATTCTGAATGAAAACGGTCATCCGCAGGCGGGATCCGTCTTCGGACCGCTGAACGGAAACAGTGCCGGAACAGAGACCGTCCTCCGTACCATCCGGGAAGCCCTGGCATTCATGCAGGCGCAGCCCGGGGGTCTTCAGGGATGTCTCGGACTGACCATCGGGATGGCCGGCATCAGCAACCGGACACTGGCCGGTCAGATGCGCAGATGGCTTCGGGAAAACGGCTACCCGGGTCCGCTGTTTCTGGCCGGAGATCACGAAATCGCTCTGGCCGGAGCCATCGAGGGCCCCGGAGCCATTCTTATCGCCGGAACCGGTTCCATCTGTTATGGAAAGGACAGAGAAGGACAGCCGTTTCGTACCGGCGGATTTGGCTACCTGATCGATGATGCCGGCAGCGGATACGCCATTGGCCGGGAGATCCTGAGTACGGTCGTCCGGGCAAGCGACGGGCGCTGTCCGGCAACGCGGCTTACCTCTCTTGTCCTTGATGCCCTTCATCTTGCGGGTATTCCCGATCTGATCACCTGGCTTTATGCCGGACCGGCCGACAGGATGAACATCGCGGCACTTGCCCCGCTTCTTCTCTCTGCCTCCGGAGATCCGCAGGCAGCAAGGATTATCCGCCAGGCAGCCCTTGACCTCTCCCATCTGGCCGTAACGGCACTGACCCGGCACGATCTTCCCTTTGGTCCGCTCGCGATGACCGGCAGCATTCTTACCCATTTCCCGGAAATCCGTTCGGAAACGGAACAGCAGATCCGTCTTGCCCTCCCGGACGTGGTCCTCTCCGCTCCGAAGCACACACCGGCAGAGGGAGCCGCCCGCATGGCTGCCGGACTGCAGCGCCGCAGGATTCTGTGACCGTCTGCCCTGGTTTCCGGCATGCAGGATTTCCGGTCCGCAGACAGCATCCGGGAACCGGCCGGCCTCTTTTCTTTGCGCTGTTGCACGAAAATTGTGGCTTGAGCACACCGATTCTTCGTACAATTCCTCTAAATCTTCCGCAGACTGTTCTTTTCCTTCCATTATTATGGTAGAATGAAAAGTGCTGGGTCTTGAGTGTTTTCTACGAAAAAACACGGAATCCTGCTCCATTTTCCCAATACACTGACGGGAGTACATTATGAAACTGACTGAAATTCTATCCATGCTCGGCGGCATCGGCCTGTTCCTGTATGGAATGACCCTGATGTCCACCGGCCTTAAAAACGCTGCCGGCGACCGGCTGCGTCAGATTCTTGAACGCGTCACCTCCAACCGGCTGGCCGCCCTGGTTGTCGGTCTGATTGTCACACTGCTCGTTCAGAGTTCAAGTGCAACCGACATGATGCTCATCGGCTTCGTCGATTCCGGTCTTATGCCGTTGGCGCAGGCCTTTGGTGTCATCCTGGGTGCCAATATAGGAACCACCGTTACCGCACAGATCACCGCTTTCGATCTGACCGCACTGGCACCGTTCCTGCTGTTCATCGGGTGTGTCTTCGTTCTGTTCATCAAAAAGCCGTTTATCCAGTCGATCAGTACCGTGATACTGGGCTTCGGCATGCTGTTTGTGGGCATTGGCATGATGAAAGGCGCCATCGCCCCCCTTTCCCGCACACCCGCCTTTGTCGCCTTTGTTCATGCGCTTGACAATCCTCTGGCAGGCATCCTCTTTGGAATCGGCTTTACCGCCCTCCTTCAGAGTTCCTCCTCGTCCATCGTCATTTTCCAGGCATTCGCCCAGCAGGGAATGCTGAGCTATTATGATACCGTCTGGCTTCTGATCGGTGCCGCAGTTGGCTCTGTCACGCCTAACCTCCTTGCCAGCATTACCGCTTCCCGGGAAGGAAAACGCACAGCCCTGCTCAATCTCCTTTTCAATCTGTTCCGGGCCTGCATGCTTTCCACCCTGGTCCTTCTGTTCCCGGTCATTCTGCACGGAATTGAGTCCATTTCCCCGGGCAATGTGGCCCGTCAGGTGGCAAATACGCATACCCTGTTTGCCATCACGGCTGCCCTGGTTGCACTGCCTCTGCAGCCGCTGTTTCTGCGGCTTACCCACATGGTTCTCCCGCCCCTGCCCGAGGAAACCCGCCTCAAGGAGCAGAAAAGTCTGGCCTATCTGGAGCATATGGAAAAATACCCCGACAGCGTTGCCATTCACGAGGCACAGCTGGAAGTCAACCGTATGGGCTCCTTTGCCAGAGAAAATCTCGGCCTTGCGCTTGACTATTTCTTCCATCCGAACGACATCGACAAAGGAAAGCGCGTCGCCGAACTTGAATCGGTTGTCGATTTTCTCAATCATGCCATTACGGATAAACTCATTTCACTTCGTTCCAGAAACCTCTCGGAAAAAGATATTTTCCGCCTGACCAAGATGACGCAGGTCACCAGCAACTATG